>CAYUVQ010000006.1:17301-19095 GCA_964448175.1 uncultured Cellvibrionaceae bacterium
ACTTTGCCGATAGGTTTACACTGGCACCACTTTAACCAGCCAATTCTGCCTCCAATCGTTGAGCCGTCACGCTACTCCAACGCGTTTACACCCGGGCATTATCTTGTCTATCTGCCCTTTGCCGGCCTGCCGGATATCCTGCCGCAACTGCGACACTTTGCTGATTACCAGTTCTACGTTTATCAGCCGGTCCCCAAGGCCTATGACGAAGGACATATTCACGTTCGGCCATTTTCCCGCGAAGGATTTCAACAGGATTTGCATCGCTGCGAAGGGGTGATTTGCAGTACCGGTTTTGAGTTGTCCAGCGAGGCATTGCAACTCGGTAAAAAAATTCTGACGCAACCTGTCGCCGGCCAGATGGAGCAACAATCCAATGCGCTGGCGCTGCAACAGTTAGGTTACGCCTCAGTCACTAAAGAACTGAGTGTGGCGGCAATTGAACAATGGCTGCCCTTACCGAAACCTGATCCCATCCCCTACCCTGATGTTGCTAAAGCGTTGGTGGACTGGCTGGTGACAACGGGTGGGAATAATATTAACGATCTGCAAAAGCAACTCTGGCAATTTCCCGTTAGCGGTTAACCGAAAATTTCTGCAGCGGTTTATTAATAATCCGTTGAGGGTTTTCCACGCATCTGCTTGATGCTGCCGCGTCGGGTTTTACCTTCAATGCGGCGCTTTTTAGAGGCGAGTGTGGGTTTCGTAGGCTGACGGGGTTTGTGCACTTTTATCGCTGAGGCAATCATGTCTTTTAAGCGTTCGAGTGCATCGTCGCGATTTTTTTCCTGAGTGCGGAAACGTTGTGCCTTAATAACGATGACGCCGTCCACGGAGATACGACTGTCTTTTAGCTCCTGCAGACGCTCTTTACATGCATCCGGTAAGGATGACGCCCGCACATCAAAACGCAGATGAATCGCACTGGAAACTTTATTGACGTTTTGCCCACCCGCGCCCTGAGCGCGGATAGCCGTCAGCTCAATCTCATGCAGAGGAATCGTTAAATTGGAGGTAATGCGCAGCATTATGAGGAAGTTATGCGCAGCGGCTGTTGTTCATCAATCAGCACAGGCTGTAAACGACTGTCAAAGCGGCTGTGGTGGGATCGCCAACGAACTACCAGGGCGCCGGCCATTAGCCCAATGAACGCAGAAAGAATTGTGAGGCCCTCCTGCATAAACTGCTGTTGGGCAATGCCTGCAGCCAACATCATGCTTAGCAGCGGCACCAGATATGCGAATAACGAACCGTTCACCACTACCGTTTCCGGTACACCAATTTCAACTTCGTCTCCCAACTGGTAGCGTGAGGCATCGCGGCCTTGCAAAAGCACCCAGAGATAGGAGGTATGGCCACTGAGTTTGGCCATCAAACTTTGGCCGCAACCCTTTTCCGCGCTGCAGGAATTACAGGTAGAACGCTGGATGGTCTCTACCCAGATACCCTCCGGCTCTATGGCTACGATACGGCCCTTTTCATGGATCATGGCACCACCTCATGGATGTTCAGGCGTGCATTATGCAGGAATCAGCTTACGACTTCGACGGCAAGATGGGTGGGAGATTCCCACCCATGAAAGGAAGAGTTTATTACCTACCGGTTAATCAGGTTCTATTTCGCCTTGGCTGTCACCCCGGCGGCTACCTGCTCAGCCGCTACTGCCGGTATCTCACCTACCACAGTAAGCCGATGTACCTGGTCATCGCTCGCCACCTTACTCATAAAGGCCACTGTAGCGCCGCGCTGACCAATACCTTCTGGTGGCTGGTCGGAGGCTGGTTCAATAAACAC
>CAYUVQ010000006.1:19195-20495 GCA_964448175.1 uncultured Cellvibrionaceae bacterium
TAGCGCTCAAGGATACGACCGGTACCGTCAATCATCAGCGATTTGAGTACCAGTCCTGTTTCCTGATCCACACTCAGCACATAGCCATACCGAAATTCATCGCGCGGCACGACTTGCACAACGGTGGCCATGCGACCGGCCACCCGCTCGGTATAACGGATCTGGAACTGATACAACTCGTCCAGGCTGATTAACCGGGAACCAATGGAACTCAAGCGGCCCTGCAATAACTGGTCGCCGGGCGAAAAACAATCCAGCGCCTGACCATGGCGGACAATCTCCCGCTCGGGGCCGTTCAGATACAGCAGTCGCTCGTGCTCGACGCCATCTTCCACCCAATGCGAGACACGAAAGCCCTGCAAGGTACTGGTGTTCTGATGCTCGTAAGTAAAGGCGCCTTGATAATTCAAGTTATGCGAAACCCGGGACATCTTGGCAAATAATGTCTGGAGACTCTGGGTTTGGGCAGCAGGAGATTGGGAGGCGTTGCTTTGGCTTTGAGCTTCGGCAAAAACAAATTGAGCGGCCTGCAATAACAACAGGCCGCTCAAGGAGCGAATCAATACAGCTATACGCATAAAGATTAATCTTCTTCGGTTAACACGACCCGTGCAAAGGGCAACATACCCTGGCCACTGTTTAATGCCGCGTTATCGGCGTGCTCTTCGATCAACTTGTTAAGGTAATCACGCACTTCTTCATCAGATACCTGAGCTGCGGTTTGCGAACCGTTGGGAAGCGGAACAAAGATCACCTGACGATTATCCTGCTGGCGTGACTCATACCCGGTTTGCAAGCCTACCGCACGCGCACTCAACGGTTGTGCATGATACCCAGCAGGCAAGGAAGGCGCTGGGACAACCGCCGTGGTGGGTACCTCCAGTTGCGAGGTTGCGGCCAACGTCGATGGTGATTCCTGGGCTACACCGCCAAAGTTCTGGGCAAACAGGACAACACCACCCGCCACCGAGGCAGCGACCGCAAAGCGGGCAACGTTTTGCCACCATTGCGTGGATTTCTTTTCAGGGACGACCGGCGCGGAGGCGGCGGTGTAATTCTCTTCCTGCTCCACAGCCGCGCTGACACGAGCCGCAAAATCACTCATCTCAAGCATGGGCAGGTCACGTTGGAGGGCAGCACGTGCAATCTGATAGCGGGACCAGGTTGCCTTCACCTCTGAATCAGATTCGCTGGCCTTGAGAATGCGCTGCAACTCTAATTCCGAGGCCTCATTATCCATCAGCGAGGAAAGGGATTCGGCCAATGGATGATGCGTAGTTTGCTGTGTCATGCTGAGACT
>CAYUVQ010000006.1:20595-22299 GCA_964448175.1 uncultured Cellvibrionaceae bacterium
TGCTGTTTCATTCGGTTACAGCCCCTGTTTCCTTTCTCACCCCTTGATCGTGCCGTCACACTTCGCTCAGTAACGGATGGATGCGTTTGTCGATAGCTTCCCGCGCCCTGAAGATCCGCGAGCGCACCGTACCTACCGGGCAGTCCATGATCGCGGCAATATCTTCATAGCTGAGCCCTTCCATCTCGCGCAGGGTTACGGCGGTACGAAGATCTTCCGGAAGATCACGGATAGCCTGATCGATAACGGTTTGCAGCTCTTCCGTCAGCAGGTTATGTTCCGGCGTATTCATTTCCTTCAGCGCGTCATTGCCGCTATAAAACTCCGCTTCATCAACCTCTACATCACTGGCCGGTGGCCGACGATTACGGGCAACAAGATGATTCTTGGCGGTGTTGATGGCGATACGATACATCCAGGTATAAAAGGCGCTGTCCCCGCGAAAATTGGGAAGGGCCCGATATGCCTTGATGAATGCATCCTGAGCTACGTCATGAACCTCGGCATGATCGCGGATAAACCGACTGATTATCGCCAGGATCTTGTGTTGATACTTGATTACGAGCAAGTCAAAGGCACGCTTATCGCCTTTTTGAACGCGTTCAACCAATTGTTGATCCGCATCTTGCGCCAGTTGCGCTGTCATTCTGTTAAAACCCCCAAGCACTTCGGTTCGTCCGAAGTCAGATTCAGACCCAGCCCTGCGGCTATGAATTGTTATGACCGCGCAGCTTACCCGTAAAAGTTAATACTGCACAATCAATCACTTGCAAATATAAAAGCCTTTAAATCGCGGACAGGGGCTCAATTCGAACTGGCAGATAGACTCACCCCCATCAGAAAAGTTCAGGCGCCATCTATCATACCGGGCTTTGCCAGCCTGTCAGTAAGCAAACCCACACAAGCTGGCGTTATGTGCGCAGGCAGTGAAAATGCCTGTCGCGCGCACTCATTAGGGCGTTAAACTGGAGCGCCAGCTTGTATATACTGCACGGCCGCTGAAGACCCTGTCTGGCAATGACTTTCATACGGACCCGCATTGATGAACAAACACCACCACCACGATGTACTGGTCATAGGTTCCGGCGCTGCCGGCCTGACCCTGGCGCTACACCTCGCCACTCATGCCAAAGTAGCCCTGTTGAGCAAGAGCGCAGCCAATGAAGGCTCTACCTGGTTCGCTCAAGGGGGGATTGCGGCGGTGCTGGATGATCAGGATTCGATCGATGCGCACGTAGCGGACACCCTGGTAGCCGGTTCGGGCCTGTGCCATGAAGACGCCGTACGTTTTACCGTGGAGCGCAGCAAAGGCGCGATCCAATGGCTGATCGATCAAGGGGTCAGCTTCACCAAGGAAAGCGGCAAAGAGGATTATCATCTCACTCAGGAAGGCGGACACAGCCATCGTCGTATCATCCACAGCGCTGATGCCACCGGCCAAGCGGTTCACAGCACCTTGCTGGAGCGCGCACAGCAAAAGAATTTGCAGATCTTTGAACATCACGTAGCCATCAACCTGATCACCCAGGCCGATGCGGGTTCGCGCAAACTGCGCTGCACCGGTGCCTATGCGCTTAGCCATAAGGACGATCATGTCCATGTCTTTCAGGCCAAAGTGGTCGTGCTGGCCACTGGTGGCGCCAGCAAGGTTTATCTCTACACCAGCAACCCCGACAGTGCCAGTGGTGACGGTATCGCCATGGC
>CAYUVQ010000006.1:22399-27704 GCA_964448175.1 uncultured Cellvibrionaceae bacterium
TGGATATCAGCCACAAATCACCGGAATTTATCAGCGACCATTTTCCGACGGTAAAAGCGCGGTGCCTGGAATTCGGCATCGACATTACGAAAGAGCCGATCCCCGTCGTGCCTGCGGCACATTACACATGTGGCGGCGTGGTGGTTGATAAAAATGGCCAGACCGACCTGCAGAATCTTTACGCGATCGGTGAAACTTCCTTTACCGGACTGCATGGTGCAAACCGCATGGCAAGCAATTCCCTATTGGAATGCATTGTCTACGCGCAGTCAGCAGCGGAACATATTCTGGGCAATCTCGCACATATTCCCGAGCCGGATGTCTCTCCCCAATGGGATGAATCCCGCGTAACCAATTCCGATGAAGACGTGGTAATTTCGCACAACTGGGATGAGCTGCGTCGTTTTATGTGGGACTACGTCGGCATTGTTCGTACTCACAAACGTCTTGAGCGCGCGACTCACCGCATCAAATTACTGCAAAAAGAAATTGCCGAGTACTACAGCAATTACAAAGTCAGCAGCGATTTGATTGAACTGCGCAATCTCGCCACCGTGGCGCAACTGATCATCCGGTCTGCCATCGAACGCAAAGAAAGCCGCGGCCTGCATTTTTCGTTGGATTATCCCAACAAATCTTCCATTGCCCGCGACACCATCCTGGTTCCTACCAATTTTGCCGGACAGGATATTGTTGTCAGCAAAGAGTGATCGTAACCGGGGCTGGTCTTCCAGCCCCGGTTACAGATTCTTACACCCAGGTACAATTTTTTACTACTCACTTTTCTTTAGCGCCGCATACTCCGCTCAATGATATCAATCAATGGAGTTGCACTTATGCGTATCCCCTTTCTCATCCGTCTGTTTGCTCTTGCGTGTGCGAGTCTTTTGTTTCTGTCTGGTTGTGGCAGCGATGACAAGCCGCCCAAAGCTGATTTCAGCATTGCTCCAGATGGGCTCAACGGTCGGATTATTCTTCGTCTGTATGAACACAACGACAAAATATTTGCCGCAACGGATCGCGGTCTGTACAGCAAGTCCAACAACAGTGGCCGCTGGCTGGCGAGCGGCTTAAAGGATTGGGAGATTCTGGATATCGCATTCGTGGATGACGAACATTATCTGGCTTCCGGCACGCGCCTTGTGGATGACGTCAGGGAAACTCATCTACTGGAAACAACCGACAGCGGACAAACGTGGAATGCAATCATTCATGATTTCGGTGGTGCAGACGACCCTGAAACAATTCATGGATTGCATTATGACGCTGACAATAACGCGCTCTACGCCACCGGTACTGATGTACTGGCGCGTTCGTTAGATGAGGGACGCCACTGGGAAATTTTAAGCGGCAACTGGCATGGTTTTGGCCAGCGCAAGACCATTGTCAAACGAAATCCGGCCACCAACGAGGTCTGGTACGGCGGCCAGAATGCGATCGAACAACTGGTGTTACGGGTTTTTTCCCTGGATGCCAACGAAGAACGCCAGTATTCGGATCTACTGCCCAACCCCAGTGTAATTTATGGCATTCAGTTTGATAGTACCGATGAGGCGCGCGTCTTAGTGTCTGGTGAAGGCGGGGTACTGGAAAGCAAAGATAACGGAGAAAACTGGACCAGCCTGTTAGGCGATGTGGATCACCGGTTTTATTTCGATGTCGGACTCGACCCCGATAATCCCGACATACTTTATACCGCAGGCTGGGATAAGAATTGGGATTCACCACAAGCGCTGATCTTTGAAGTCTCAAAAAACGGCGGTGCCAGCTGGTCAAAATATTTATACCCCAGCCAATCACTGTTTGGCGGCGTCCGCAGTTTACTGGCGACCAAAGAAGGCGAGCATACCGTGCTGTATTTGGGGCTATACCGTGGCGGCATCATGAAAGTTACTTTTTTTGAAGCGTCTTAACGGTTCCTTTTTTTCATTTCTTTCAGTTCTTTCACCACCCAACACTGAGCTAAACAGTCGCCGAGAACAATGCTCAACGCCGCGTGCGCAGCCAGACGCGCAAGCGGCGATGTTCTTCCGGTGATGTGCAATCCGGTGGTATCACCAGATAAATACGCGCCCGGCTGGTTTTATCGCGGCACGGCAGGACAATCAGCCACGGCAAAACCACGGCATCATCTGATAAAACAAGGTCGCGCTGACTGGTACTGTCACGCAACAGCCAGCCGCGTTCGGTAATGCACAATGTCTGTGGCTGACCACGCCAGGAGCGATAACACATTTGCAGACTGACACCCAGGCCAATCAAACCGGTGATCCATAGGATCACCCACAACGGCTGCGCCGGAACCAAGGGAATAACAGCAAATGATAAGCTCACCAGCAACAGACCGTGCACGATTCGCTGTATAAACCACAAACGCAGCGAAGGCCGCAAATTGATTTTTACGGTGTCGGTGTTAGTGTCTGCGGAAAGCTCTGTGAGCTGAGTGACAGCTGGTGGTGCTTCAGGATTTCTTCTGAAGCCCGGTATTAGCGCGAACAATATCAACAATCCTTTGTAATCTTGTGTCCTGTGGGTTTTCACGGTTGATGAACCAGGCATACATATCCTGGTCTTCGGATTCCAATAATTTCCAGTAAAGCTCTTTGTCGTCTTGCGGCAATCCGGGATAGACATTCTCAAGAAACGGCAGAAGGATTAAATCCAACTCCAGCATGCCGCGCCGACTTCCCCAAAACAAACGATTTCTATCCACGATTCACTACCTGCTGACCTGATAAAACGGTTGGGCAGTATAACGTAAATCCCTCCCGTCACCAGTAAGGTTTAGCCCGTCGCTGCGCTGACGGTGCAATTCCGCCCCTGCGCTTTAGCCTGATAGAGCGCCACATCCACATTGCGAAATAAATGCTGGAAATCCTCTTCGCAATGATGCGCCCCCACCCCGATACTGACAGTCACCACCAGCTGCGGAAACTCTTCAAAGCGGGTGCTGGCGATCTTGTTGCGTAATTTCTCAGCGGTGTTATAAGCGCCTTCAAGGGACGTGTCGGGGCACACTACAATAAATTCCTCACCACCCCAGCGCGCCGCGCGATCTGACTGGCGGATGCTTTCTGTAATCAATTCGGCAATTGCGCGCAATACAATGTCACCACCGTCGTGGCCGAGTTTATCGTTGACCTGTTTAAAGTGATCAATGTCGATAACCAACAACGACACTTCTCGACGACATCCGGCGGGAAAATATTCTTCAATATATTCCGTCATCCCCTGTCGGTTTAGCAGGCCGGTAAGATGATCGGTCATGGACAGTTGTTTATATTTATCGCTTTGTTGTGCCAGCATACTGTTCTGGTCCGCCAGTTTTGCCAGACGCCGGCGTTCCAGCGTCACGCTGCGGCGCAACGTGGTTAGCTTGACTGCACCGGTGACAAAGATAATAAAAATCCAGAATACGAGGATGCTGAAATACCAACGCTCCGCCGAAATCCACAAACCCTCAAGCTCCACCCGATTTAATTTAAAATCATGCTGCCCCACCGGGGCCGGATAGCTCAGGTCTATACCAAGCGCGGTGACATGACTGAAGTCTGGCTGAGAGAACTCCCGTGATACCTGAAATTGCGTGATCCACCATTCCGCCACCGAAAATTCATTTAACTGCAAGCTAAGTGAATCATTGATGAACTGGCTGGGAATAAACACATTGTTAAATTTTGCCGTGTCCATGTTGTCGATATCAGAGAAGCCCGGTTCGTAATTACGCATGTAGAAACGCAGCCGTCGGTCACTACCAGTGTACTCTACATCGATGTTGATCCTGTCATAACCGGACAGGTCCAGCCCCTCGCCGCCTTGGCCACCGCCGACCGTAAAATGGAAGCCACAGGTGTAATTCCGGCCATCCGCTACCACCGTACAACGCCAGCGCAATTGTTCAGTATCTATCCAGCTGACTTGCGACTGGCCACTGGGTGACGCGTCCATATACAAGAACGCTGTAACCTCCGATGACGGCACCAGAACCAGATTTTTGGTGGGAAAAAAGCGATGCGCATATATCGCCACCAATGTCAGCAGGCAGCACAGCAACAGCTTGTAGTAGCTATTGCCGCGAATGGTAAAGTAACGAAGGTAAGTACCGGTTTTCATAACATTCCAAAATTATTAGCGCTGCAGGGGCTTATACAGCACCGGATAGCAAAATCAGGTGTCAGTATAGTCAGGCGCGCCGAAAACGCCGAATGAGTGCGATTATTCCACCTCACCCGAGTGGCTGCTTTTGCTCTTCCACAGATAGCTCTATCATGGCAGGCGTTCTGTGCTGAAAACACATTATTTAAAGGGGAGTTCAACCTTGGCCGATATCTCGACTACCGCCGATCAATCTGTACTCGACTTGATTGATACACCAGAGTTCTCTACAAAAACGTACCTGCTTGATCTTAACCACTATGGCCTGCTGGGTGTTGAAGGTCCGGACGCCGCAAAATTTCTGCAAGGTCAGGTAACGTGTGACGTCCATGAACTCGCTAACAGCGTAACGCGCCTGGGTGCCCAATGTAATATAAAAGGGCGCATGTTGGTCAGCTTTCGCGCATTACAACGTGATGATCAGCGCATTTTACTGCGCATGCATCAGGGCTTGATTGAGAAAGCACTGATGTCATTTGGAAAATATATTGTATTTTCCAAAGCCAAATTGCATGACCGCAGCAGCGACTATCGCCGAATTGGCCTGTACGGTCCGCAAGCCGAGTCACTGCTGCGCAGCGCCTTCGCAAAGGTACCCGAAGAAAACGATGAACGGGTTATCGCGGACGATCACATCATCATCAAATTGGATGGCCAGCGGTACGAGTGCTGGCTCGGGATCGATGCAGAAAATATCCTTGCGCAATTAGCACCACACACAATTCCCGCTGCGGAAAATCTGTGGACTTTGCTGAATATCCGCGCTGGTATTGGCGAAGTACTGCCGGAAAGTTATGAATTATTCACACCACAAGCGCTGAATTATCAGCTGGTGAACGCAGTCAATTTTCGTAAAGGCTGTTACACAGGTCAGGAAATTGTAGCGCGCCTGCATTATCGCGGGACCTTAAAGCGGCATATGCACCGCATTGTGTTTGATGCAGATCATGATGGTTTGCCCCTGCCCGGTAGCTCACTTAACAATAGCCAGGGCAACGCAATCGGTGAGATTGTCATGGCGGCTTATGCAAATCATCAGCAAATCGAGGCTCTGGCGAATATTGTTGACGAGCAACTCATTGATGCCTGGCTGGCACAAAAAAAAGTCCAGCCCATGTCGCTTCCATATGCTATACCTACTGAAGAAAAA
>CAYUVQ010000006.1:27804-31338 GCA_964448175.1 uncultured Cellvibrionaceae bacterium
CCATGAGTTTAATCGTAGAAAAAGTCCGTCAGGAAATTATCGCTGCGATCAAAAATGATCGCCTTGTATTACCGACCCTGCCAGAAGTAGCTCTGCGAGTCAGAGAAGTTGCTGATGACCCCAATGCAGATCTTGAAAAGCTCTCTCACGTTATCGGTAATGATGCCGCGCTCAGCGCGCGGATCGTGCGGGTAGCTAACAGTCCGCTGCTAAGAGCAAGCCGTCCGATTGAAGATTTGAAGTCAGCTGTTATGCGGCTCGGGATTGCCTACACCAGCAATATCGCCACGGGTCTGGCTATGGAGCAAATGTTCCAGGCAACCTCCGACCTGGTAGACATGCGCATGCGCGATGTCTGGAGTCGCTCAAGTGAGATTGCCGGGATCTGCCACGTGCTGTGCAGGCACTACACCCGCCTGCGACCGGATCAGGCTACGCTCGCCGGGCTGATTCATAAGATCGGGGTGCTGCCAATCCTGACGTACGCTGAAGAGAATCCCGCGCTGCTACGTGACAGCTTGACGCTGGATAAAGTCATCGAAAATCTGCATGCGCCCATTGGCGATCTGATTTTGAAAACCTGGGGATTCCCCGAAGAGCTGGCTCATATTCCATCACAACACGTGAATTTCACGCGTAACGTTCCTAAAGCAGACTACGCGGATATTGTCACCGTAGCGATGCTGCAGAGCTATGTAGGTTCTGATGCGCCCATGGGTCAGGTGGATTACCACCAGGTCACCGCGTTTGAAAGATTAAGAATGGACCCGGACATTCAATTGGCTGAATCTGAAGATCTCTCAGCCGAAATGGAAGCTGCCATGGCGCTGTTAAGCTAGGAACGGCAGCCCCAGCACCCCTTTAAAGACGCCAATCGACCGGCGTCTTGCCTCTTTGCTGCAAATACTGGTTCGCTGTGGAAAAGTGGCCGTTGCCGATAAAGCCCCGATGGGCCGACAGCGGCGATGGATGAGGAGACTTGAGCACCAAGTGTTTGCGGGAATCGATAAGCTGGCCTTTCTTCTGTGCGTAACTTCCCCAGAGCATAAACACCACACCATCGCAGTGTTCATTCACCACTTGAATCGCACGATCGGTAAACTGTTCCCAGCCCTGCCCCTGGTGCGCACCCGCCCGTCCCTGCTCTACCGTCAGCGTAGCATTGAGCAGCAGTACGCCCCGCTCCGCCCAGGCCTGCAAACAACCATGACCCGGCGGAGCGATATTCAGATCACGCGCAATCTCTTTGAAGATGTTCTGTAAAGAAGGCGGCACCGTCACACCCGGTTGAACCGAAAAACATAAACCGTGCGCCTGCCCCGGCCCGTGATAAGGGTCCTGTCCAAGGATGACCACCTTCAGCTGATCCAGAGGCGTGGTGTTGAAGGCATTAAAAATTTGTTTCGCGGGGGGGAAGATCACTTTGCCCATGTGTTTTTGCTGCACCAAAAACTCCTTCAACTGCAGCATGTAGGGCTTTTCAAACTCCGGAGCCAGATGTGCCAGCCAGCTCGGGGCCAAATCAATTTTGCGTGCGGTGGTCGTCATATAATTAAGCGCCTGGCTAGTCAAACAAAGGCCGTAATCTAGCAGCCGCACGATAATTTCGCTAACACAAATCCTGATCTTCCACTGAAATCCAATATGCGGGACATAAAAAAACCCGGCCTTTGCAGGCCGGGTTTTCATCAGCTAGATATAGCTAATTACAGCTTGTCACCGTGTTGACTCAAGTACTTAGCCACACCAGCGGGAGAGGCGTCCATACCGGCATCACCTTCTTTCCAGCCAGCTGGACATACTTCGCCGTGCTCCTGGTGGAACGCCAAGGCGTCAACCATGCGCAGCATTTCGTCAACGTTACGGCCCAGCGGCAGATCGTTAACGACCTGATGACGTACAACACCTTCTTCGTCAATCAGGAATGAACCACGGAAAGCTACACCACCTTCTGATTCAACGTCATAGGCACGACAGATCTCGTGCTTAACATCAGCTACCAGAGTGTACTTCACCGGCCCGATACCACCGTCGTTAACCGGGGTGTTACGCCAGGCGTTGTGGGAGAATTGAGAGTCAATAGAGACACCAATTACTTCCACGTTGCGCTTCTGGAATTCACCGATACGGTGATCGAACGCCAGCAGCTCAGAAGGACATACAAAGGTGAAGTCCAAGGGGTAAAAGAAAATTACGGCTTTTTTACCTTTGATGGCAGAGGATAAGGTGTAGCTGTCAACAATCTCACCGTTGCCCAGAACAGCAGCAGCTGTGAAATCCGGAGCTGGTTTACCTACTAATACGCCCATGTCGATTCTCCTATATATGACGGGTTGATAAAAAAATGGCGTGAACATTCATCCACACCAGAAAATCAAATTCGGAGTTAGCCGAACAACTAATGGCTGCCGAGGCACAAAGGTTTTACCAATTAAAAACTATTTAGCCAATAGCAGTCGGCTATGATACACACCCCTTGTCAGCAGTCATATTGATTTTTTATATAACCCTTACATGATTTTCGCTATAGCCATTTTTTATGCTTTTCAGGAATTTGCAGCAAAATCTTATAAATAGCAATTGTTCTCATCCATCATTGACATCGATTCTCATTAACATTAATATCCCGACATACCTCACCCTTTCCAACTGATCTCCGAGGATGCGCTATGTACGTCTGCTTGTGCAAAGGTGTCACCGATAGCCAAATCAAAGAAGCTGTATATGACGGTGCAACCTCCGTTGGCCAGTTACGCAAATGTTTAGGGGTGGCCAGTCAGTGCGGCAAGTGCGGCATCACTGCCCGCGAAATCATTCAGGAAACACTCGCTGAAGCGCCTGTATCTCAACATCCCCAATTTTACGCCGTCGCCTGACTCCCGCCTGTCAGGCAGATGCAAAACGTAATCAGAACACTTCTCCATCTAGTTTATTTTCCCTTATTCATCAAACACTTAGCTTGACGACGCGGATAAATATCACCAGACTGTCTGTCTAATGCGCCAGTAGGGTTTGCCTATCATGGTGCGCTTTTCTATCCACTCACCGCTCTAAGGAGACGACTATGAAAGGTGACGTCAGAGTAATTGCCGTGCTGAACAAAGTACTGGGAAACGAGCTGGTGGCGATTAATCAATATTTTCTTCATGCCCGCATGTATAAGAATTTCGGATTAAAGGAACTGGCTGATCATGAATATCAAGAATCCATTGATGAGATGAAACACGCGGATGCGTTGATCGAGCGCATTCTGTTTCTGGAAGGAATTCCCAACCTGCAGGATCTGGGAAAACTGCACATCGGTGAGAACACGCCTGAGATGCTCAGATCTGACCTGAACCTGGAGCTCAAAGCCATCCCGGACTTACGTGAAGGTATTTTATTATGTGAATCTGTTAATGACTTTGTCAGCCGTGATTTGCTGAAGCAGATTCTGGAGTCCGAAGAAGAACATGTTGATTGGCTGGAAACCCAGTTGTCACTAATCGACACCGTGGGCCTGCAAAATTATCTGCAAAGCAAGATGGGCTGAAA
>CAYUVQ010000006.1:31438-58388 GCA_964448175.1 uncultured Cellvibrionaceae bacterium
TTTTTTATTGCATCACTTTAAAAACGATAATCAAAGTTGGCACTGACAATCTCGGTTTCCGTATTGTTGTGCTCCGGCAACGTCCGGTATTCCACATTGAAGTTAAAGCGTTCAGTCAGAATAAAGCCCACTCCGATTCCGTAAGACGCGCCTGATTGCGAAAAATCGGTCTGGGATAAAGCGCTGCCGTCCGGTGCCAACAATGTCTCTGATGCATCCATATCCATGTAACCCAGTAACAGATAAAGCTTGGCTTCATCATTGATCAGCTCAGGTTTGTAATACACCGCGTAGTAGCTGTCGATCTCCCGCTTAAGCCTCCCCGGCAAATCGCTGCTGCTACTCTTGCCTTCACTCACTCCGGTACCGTAGCGAACCTCAACTCCCAGGGCTGCGTTATATTTATAACCACCAAGGATTTCGGCGGTGCGGGCATTACTCACGTCGATGACTTCATCATCGTACATAAACTCCGCCATGCCGGCACCGATGTAAAAACCACGCTCGTTGTCGGCCATGGCACATATCGACATCAATGACATTACTGCAGCAAGTAAACGCTTCATAAATCATTCCATTATTCTTGGGGCCGCCGTGAAAGCTTCAGCGGCTCCCTTGTTGAGATCAAAAGGATTATTAGAGCTGCTAACTATAACGAATAAAATAGCCGGCAAGTGATAACCGCGTCTGTATTCAATTCAACAAACCATAAACACCCAGCGAATATGACCGTTTGCGCTTCTCCCCCGCAAGGGACGATGGCTTGAGCAGCTCCCCCAGTTTAACGGGGCGGGTTTGAAAGCGTGTATCCCCGGTTCCCTCGTCAAAGCTGACCATCACACCTTCTGCAAAATGGTAAGCAATGATATCCCCCTCCTCTACCACCACACTGACCGGAAAGTTCAGTTGGTTGATGCCAGTTTGGAATACCTGTAACAGATTGCTGTCCCAAATCACCACCAATTTGTCGTCCACCGGCCGCAGAACGTTTACCCGGAATTTGCCGGGGCGGGCAAAGTGACCGCCCACGCCGGTTAATGTCCCCGAGGCTAGAATCGGGTTCCCCAGGTCCACCAGCAGTAATGGCGTATCTTCACGGTTGGCGCGTTCGACCAGCTCACCCCCGACGTAATCCAGTAGCCCGCCCTGCACCATGAAATCTTTATAGGCATCAATCTGGCTTTGCACGAAACGTCGTATCTGACTACGCAGTCCCGAAGACTCTCGGATGCGCGACATCTTTTCAACATCGAGCACATCGTTGACCCGATACAGCTCCGCGACTTCCTCGCGCAACTGTAGCTCTTGTTCCTGCAATCGCGCGATATCCGCCTGGGCCTTTTGCAGTTCGCTGTTCAATCGGCGGTTCTGATCTTTAATTTGCTGGATATCAGGCTGCATCTGACAGGCGCATAACAGCGCCGTCGACAATAGCAGCAGGATACGGGACGATTTCATGAGGATTCCTTTAATGACAATTCCGGCGGAGGGGGGATTATAGGGGTTACTTCTTGACGCTGAAATGTGTGGTCATCAGGACCTTGCTGTCCAATGTCAGATCCACTTGATAGCCACCTTCTGCAAATCCAGAGACCGGTAATTCGATCCGGAAATACTGGATGCCACTGTTACCGCTGACAATCACCGGTATCTGAGCGATCTGCAAGGCACGGGAACCGTCGTAAAGCGCGGCCTGCAGCACTGATGTACCTTCGCTAAAGTTCTGGTACTCAAAGCCAATAAAGATTACCCGGTCGGCCGGCACTGTCTCCATCTGCATTTGATGAACATCGGTGATCGGGCGATTGCTGATGAGTATGCGGGTTATGCTCGGCTGGTTCTGTGCCAACAACTGTTCAGCACGTGCCTCTAGCGCCCTTAACATCTGGCTCTGGGGAAAATGTTCGCGAGCGCTGCCAAGGGCTTTCTGCGCATCCAGCAGGCGCTGCCGCTCGATCAGACCACGGATGTTGTTTGCCAAGGTCTGTTCGACACGTGTAAGACCAGCCAGTGCCGCCTGATTCGTTTCATCCTGCTGCAGCAGTTCATGATAGATGTCATAGGCGTTGTCACCAGGCGGCTCAATCACTCTTCCCGCCAGGTGGTGCGATTCCGCTTCCCGCAACAGAACGGCTTCGCGCGCCTGCCATTGCTGCTCCTGTTCGTGCAAGGCAGCCTGTTGTTGCAGCAGTTGGCCGTTGGTCGGTGCCAATGCCAGCCCTTTATCCACCAACATCAGGGCTTTTTTATGATTGCCCTGCTCCGCCTGTGCCTGCGCCAATTGCCCGAAACGCTGAGCCACCGCCTGAATCCCCGCTCGGGCTTCGCTGTTTGCGGGATCTTCAGTTAACACCGCGCGATAAATCTCCAATGCGTTGGCACCCGCCGGTTCATCCAGAGCACCGTCGCGAAGATAGGCCTGAGCTTGCTGCAAACGACTCCGAACTGCATCCTGCTGGGCCAGCCGATGAAAGGCATCCTTCAATGCCGTACCGTATTCCGCCGCACTAAAAAGCGTCTGTGCAGACTCTGCGTAGGCGTGGGCGCTGTCTAGATTCACCGCCGCCAATTCCCCAATGATGCTGGCCGCATAAAAGTGTTGCAGCTCCTCTAAGCCCTCCCGCCCAAAGGCTTGCGTCGTCGGCTCCAATCCCACCATGGCTGCGCGATAAATAATGGCCAGATCACCTGCCACAGCCGGATTGCTTGCTAGCTGTTCGCGCAATCCCCTCGCCTGTAACAGTAGGTCTGCGGTGGCAGAAGCGGTAGCGGAAGATAAAGACTCAGAGGGATGGGCCGTTGCGGCGGGCAGCGTTGTTGCCTGCTCATCACCAGCGAACTCGGTCGAAGCAGATTCACTCGATCTGAAATGAGGCAAACCAGCACCTTCGGGACGGTGAGCCTGCTCCAGCCCTAACGCCGGTTTTGCATAGTCCTGCCAATAGTGACGCAGGTCGGCGCGGAAATAAAAAATGCCCGCAATCACCAGCAGCAACAGAGCAAATCCGACCCAGTTGCGCGATGGAGGCGTCGGTTCCACGTCGGTGTAATGACGATGCTCAGCACGCTCCTCTTCGCTGATGGAAAAGCTCTCGCGGGATTCTTTAAGTTCGGTATCCGGGAGCGTCGTTACGGGTTCAGCGTAACTTTCGATAGCAGAAGGCGCTTCCGCCAAGGCTGTATCGGGATGCACAACAATTTGCTCCCCGGTAAGCAACGGGGGCGGATTGACCATGGTGGGTGACAGCCCGTCGCTGCCGGTGAAATCAAGGATTGATTCCTCAGCACGCATTGCGGCAAGAATCTCAGCAGCAGGAATAGCTTCCAGGTCCGCAATAAGCTCGCTGCCGGCCTGGTAACGCTGAGTGACGTTCTTGGCCATGACCCGGTCAATAATCGGCTGGAATACCTGCAGATGGCCGGGCAAACGGGGAACAGCTTCCGAGACATGCATGATGCCTACCACCACTGCGGAATTTGCATCAAAGGGCACACGGCCGGTTAACAGGACAAACAGCACCACCCCCAGACTGTAAAGATCGGCCCGCGCATCCACGGGCAACCCCTTGGCCTGCTCGGGGCTCATGTAGTGCGGCGTACCAATGGCCGTCCCCGTCTGCGTCATGCCCGAGGCTACATCCGACGGGCGGGCGATACCGAAATCCATCAGGACCGCGCGGCCATCTTCGTTGAGCAGCATGATGTTTTCCGGCTTCACATCCCGGTGCACATAGCCTTTGCGGCCCGCGTAATCCAGCGCCCGCGCGATGTCCTTCACAACCGCCAGGGATTCCGCCAGATTCAGCTCAAAACGCTTATGTTTCAGGTCATGGCCCGGCAAATACTCCATCGCAAGGTAATACAAACCCTCGTGAATACCCACGTCATAGACGGTAACAATATTGGGATGCATCAGCTGGCTGACAATGCGCGCCTCGCGCAGGAAACGCTCACCAAAGCTGGGATCAGCTGACAGATGAGGCGCCATGACTTTCAAAGCCACCTCGCGCTCAAAGCACGTCTGGATTGCCAGATACACGGTCGCCATACCACCCTGGCCCAGCGTGCTGACGATTTTGTATCCGGGAATGTCGATGTGCATCTATCTGTATACCAAACCTTGTGTCCTCAATACCGAGGCACGTACCAAAAGCATTAAGTAGAAAAACAGCAATACTACATATTCACCCAGTTATTCATCGCACGCAGTTTGAAGCGATGCTCCCCAAAGCGCAGCAGGACACCATCGACATAGATTTCTTCGAGATTCAGCTGGCCGCCAACCTGATTACCGGCGCGACGGGGTTGGCCGTTTAACACCACGTTGCTTGAGGCATCACCAGTGAAGTTATGTTGAGCGTAAATGATCGAGGGGATTTCCTGCTGCACACCCCAGGGAAGTTGACGCAGATCCGGTACGTTCTGAATATCGTCATAACGCTTTCCGGTTTTGTTTGCTGCAGGCGATGGCGGGCTGGTTGCGGAAGAGGTGTCCAATAACGATACGGAGGTTACTGCAGGAACCTGCACCGGCACTGACTGGACGACTGGCGGTTCTTCAACCGGTTTATAGAGGTCATTAATTTTGTCATCAACGGCGGGGGCAGCGTGGTCCGCGTAGAGCGAATGGACTTCTACCGAGGGGTTCGTTTCAGATGGCATCGTTGCTGGTTGCGACGGCGCTGTTTGCGGTGCCGATGAGATTGGTGGGGCGGTGCCGGTTTGCGCAGTGGCGGACCCAGTTTCCTCCCGATGTGCTATCGAGGGCGTCGCCTTATCCCCGACTGGGGCCGACACAATGGCTGCAGAACTTTCCAGACGTGCCTGCAACAACAGATAGACCAGCAACACCACCAGCGCGATCAACAGAACTCCACCAATGATCCATATCTTTGGCAGGCGAGCATTACCAGGGCGATAACTGGCCTCGTGGACCGTGTTGATGTCTGGCGTGGGTTGCGAATTTTTCCGTTCGCGGTCCGCGCGATTCAGGGCATCAAGAATCAATGACATGGTGGTTATTCACTCGCAGCACGAGAGGAGGCGCTGGATTTGCGATCCTCCAGGGTGATCAGGGCTTTATCGATGCCCAATACTTCATTGAGTCGCCGCAGTGTCTGGGCGCCCACGATTCCGTCGGGCTTGATGCCCTGGCTTTCCTGAAACAATTCCACACGCTTTTTCAGTTTGTCGTTATAGATGTTGCGCGCTAACGGCGATTCCTGTCGATCAAGTTTGGCAAACTGATCGGCAAGCCAATTCACCGCTGGCCCGCGTTGACCATTCGTCAGGGGCGTATCAAAGCCGGCGGGACGGAACCAGATGTACATCAGCTCGTCGTTCCACAGTTCAGCGATGCGGCTCCAGGGTACCGTGATCTCAACCCCATCGCGCAGCACCAGCGCATTTTCCTCTCCCAGACCGACCACGACTACGTAGGCTAGCTTCCGGTCTGCCGTTACCAGTGTCAGAACAGCGGGGCGATTCAATTCGCGCAGCTCATTCCAGGTTGTCATACGGGTGGTTTCACAGGCATAACCACCCTCACCCGCTGCAGCACAACTGGTAGAGCTGTCAGCGCCGAGGTAAGCCAGCAAAGACTGATGCGCACGGCTCTCGTTACGCGTCCAGAATACAACCTCTTCTTGATTGGAAGCCGACGAGATTACCGCGCTGCTTTCTGCTACCGAACTAGCCTCGAGCTCGCTCGCAGCCGCGGCGGAAGATTCAGCAACACTACTGCTGGCTACCGGTAAGGCCGCTACGGCCTCATTAATAGGACGGGTTGAGGATGAGGGCATCAACAGCCAGATTAATCCGACCAGCACTACGGTCGTGGCCACGCCCGCGAGCGCATAAAACCATTTTTCCGGCATCGCCGGCAGGCGCTTCTGCGCCGTAATATGCGCTTTGGTCCCCGATACTTCCAGGGCAGCCTGCTCAAAAATCTCGTTATCAATGACCGTCCGATTTTTGCCGTAGGCGCCGAGCAGGATTCGCTCGCAGATAATATTGATCAACCGGGGAATACCACCGCTGAAACTATGGATGCGCTTCACAATGGGATCAGTGAAAGGGTTGCGGTGATCCGGCATGCCCGCGATCCGCAGACGGTGGGCAATATAGGCATGAGTTTCGGCGAGGGACAACGCCTCCAGATGGAAGCGCGCGGTAATGCGCTGGGACAGCTGTCGCAACGAGGGCCGGGCCAATAACTTCTTCAGTTCTGGCTGGCCCACCAGAATAATCTGCAGCAGTTTTTCGGTGGTGGTTTCCAGGTTAGTCAGCAACCGGATCTGCTCCATCACCGTCGGCTTCAATAATTGCGCTTCGTCAATCAGCAGAACCGTCTTGCGCCCCTTGCGGTGGTTTTCCAGCAGGAAATGGTGCAGTGCGTCGGTAAGGTCTTTAGTACTCCAGCCGTCGACAATGTAACGCACCCCCAACTCGTCGCAGATGGTCGACAGCAGTTCCGGCGCGCTGGCCATGGGGTTGAGGATAATCGCAATATCGGTATTGGCAGGCATCTGCTCCAGCAGACAGCGAATGATGGTGGTTTTGCCGGTGCCGACCTCTCCGGTCAGCATCACAAAGCCGCCGATCTGGATGCCGTACAGCAAATGCGCAAGGGCTTCCCGGTGCTGATCACTCATATATAGATAACGAGGATTCACCGCGATGGAGAAGGCTTGCTCATTCAATCCGAAAAAATTGTGATACATGGTTTAAGGTTTGTTCTTATATGGATGTATTGGCGGCGCATGATCGGCCGGGGGCAAACAATCTGCCACCGATGATACCAGACTCGCAACCGAAAATTTCCGCTGTGGGGCACAGCTACAATTTCCGCGTGATGCTCCCGGCAGATTGCCGCCCGGCTCGCGGTTCTCAATTGCCGAAAACGCCCCCAATTGATACCATTGCCGCCTTTTTGAGCAGGTCCACCTGCCCCGCCCTTTTGCCCCGACCCCAAGTTAAAGAGATTCTCTATGTCCGTTGATCTTCGTTCAGCTCCCCTGTCCCAACTGGCTTACCACGACGAGTTCATCCAGCGTCATATCGGTCCCGATGCGCAGCAGACTGCCGCCATGCTGGCCACTCTCGGTGTTGAATCCGTAGCCGAGCTGATCGACAAGACAGTGCCGGCAAAAATCCGCCTGGAAGGGGATCTGGCACTGGCGGATGCCGTGAGCGAAGCTGAGGCACTGGCGCAGCTCAAAGCAATTGCCAGCAAGAACCAGATCTTCAAAAGCTACATCGGCATGGGTTATTACGACACCCATACACCCCACGTAGTGCTGCGCAACGTGCTGGAAAATCCGGGCTGGTACACCGCTTACACACCGTATCAGCCGGAAATCGCCCAAGGGCGTCTGGAAGCCTTGCTGAACTACCAGCAGATGATCATCGATTTAACCGGCATGGAGATGGCTAACGCCTCTATGCTCGACGAAGGTACGGCGGCAGCGGAAGCCATGGCAATGTGCAAACGCCAAAATAAAAAGAGCCGCTCCGACGTATTTTTTGTGGATGCGGACACGCACCCACAGACGATTGCCATCATCAAAACCCGTGCGGAGCATTTCGGGTTTGAGGTGACCGTTGCCAAGGCCGATGAGGTGGTCAATGGCGATTATTTCGGGGCCCTGCTTTCCTACCCCGGCTCCAGCGGAGAGATCCGTGATCTCACCGCATTGATTGAAGCGGCTCATAACCAGAACACGCTGGTTACCGTGGCCAGCGACCTGATGGCATTGATGCTGCTCAAATCCCCCGGCAGCATGGGCGCGGACGTCGTGGTTGGGACTAACCAACGCTTTGGTATCCCGATGGGTTTTGGTGGTCCTCACGCTGGTTTCTTTGCCTTTCGCGATGCCTATAAACGCTCTGCTCCGGGCCGTATCATCGGCGTTTCCATCGATACACGCGGCAAACAAGCCCTGCGCATGGCGATGCAGACCCGCGAGCAGCATATCCGCCGCGAGAAAGCCAACTCCAATATTTGTACGTCTCAGGTGCTGCTGGCAGTAATGAGCGTGTTTTACGCGATCTACCACGGTCCCGAAGGCCTTAAGCGTATCGCCAATCGCATCCATCGCCTGACCGCCATTGCGGCGGCGGCGCTGCAGGCGAAGGGCTTTGGCCTCGCTAACAGCCAGTTCTTCGACACTATTACGGTACAAGTGGGTGATAACCAGAAAGCCATCTATCAAGCCGCACTCAACGCTGGTATCAACTTACGTCTGGTCGGCAAAAATGCGCTGGGTATCAGTCTGAATGAAACCACCAGCCTGGCTGATCTGGATGCGTTGCTGACTGTGTTCGGGGTAAGCAGCTCGGATCTGCCAGCCTTGGACCGTCAGATTGCGGAGGGCAAAAACCTTACTGCGAGCAAGGCTATTCCCAACGATTTACTGCGCAGCGATGCCGTCCTCACCCATCCGGTGTTCAACAGCTACCACAGCGAAACAGAAATGCTGCGCTACCTGAAACGCCTTGAATCCCGTGACATTGCGCTCAATCAGTCCATGATCCCCCTCGGTTCATGCACCATGAAACTGAATGCCACTGCCGAGATGATCCCGGTAACCTGGCCTGAGTTCGGCAAGATGCACCCCTTCGCGCCGATAGAGCAGGCTCAAGGCTACCGCGAGCTGTTCGAAGAATTACAGGATATGCTGAAGACTTGTACCGGCTATGATGCCATCAGCTTGCAGCCCAACGCGGGTTCCCAAGGTGAATACGCCGGCCTCGTGGCCATCAAGAAATACTTTGAAAGCAAAGGTGAAACTGACCGGGATATCTGTCTGATACCTGCGTCAGCGCACGGCACCAACCCCGCTTCCGCCCAGATGGTCAGTTATAAAGTAGTGGTCGTGGCCTGCGACAGCAAGGGTAACGTTGACCTTGATGATCTGCGGGAAAAAATCGCCGCGCACGGCGAAAAGATTGCCTGCATCATGGTCACCTACCCCTCCACGCACGGCGTCTTTGAAGAAGGCATTACCGAATTGTGCGACATGATTCATGCGGTGGGTGGGCAGGTATACATTGATGGTGCCAACATGAACGCGCTCGTGGGCGTCGCTGCACCGGGTAAATTCGGTGGCGATGTATCACACCTGAACCTGCATAAAACCTTCTGTATTCCTCACGGCGGCGGCGGCCCAGGTATGGGTCCTATCGGTGTAGGCAAACATCTGGCTCCTTTCCTTGCATCCCACCCGGTGCAGGATGTACCCGGCACTGACGCGACTAACGGCACTATCGCCGCTGCGCCCTGGGGTTCTGCCAGCATCCTGCCCATCAGCTGGATGTATATCCGTATGATGGGCAAAGTCGGTATGCGGCAAGCCACCGAGTACGCGATCCTGAACGCTAACTATGTGGCAAGGAAGCTGGGTGACCATTACCCGATTCTGTACAAAGGCACCCATGGTTTTGTCGCTCACGAATGCTTGCTGGATCTACGCCCACTGAAAGAAGCCAGCGGCATCAGTGAAGAAGATATCGCCAAGCGCTTGATGGACTTCGGTTTCCACGCACCCACCATGTCGTTCCCGGTAGCGGGCACATTGATGATCGAGCCGACCGAATCCGAATCCAAAGCCGAACTGGATAAATTCATTGAGGCCATGTTGATTATTCGTAAGGAAATAGCGCAGGTTGCCAGCGGCGAAGTGAGTGCCGAAGCCAGCGCACTGCATAATGCTCCCCATACTCAAGATGACATCATGGAGGAGAACTGGAACCGCGCTTACAGTCGCGAGACCGCCGGTCGCCCCGCTCCATGGCTGAAGCAACACAAAGTATGGCCGAGCGTGAATCGCATAGACAACGTGTATGGGGATCGTAATTTAATTTGCTCGTGCCCGAGCATTGAGAATTATCAGGAATAAATCTGACTGTTAGCGGAGGGACTCACAGTAAGTCAGCAGGGACGTACAGGCTAATGACAGGGGGCAAAGCGCGTCGCTGCCACGCGTTTTGTCCCCAATAGATTAAGCAATATGTATTAGTGTTTCGGCACTACAGGATTGATACGGATACTCGGCGCTATAACGGGTAACTTCTGACGTATCCACATTCCCAATGCTGATATGGCAATGATTGCCGTCATGAAAAGCTCGCCACCATCTTCCACCAAGGTAAAAACGGTTTGTGATACGTTTTCGCCAAAGAGACCGTGCAGCGCATCCACACCCACACCGAAGAAAATCAGCAGCGCGAAATAAACACTGAAGACAAGATAAGCGCTGAGTTCATCTTTATCGGTAATACCGCGCACCCCAATCACCCAGAACACTACCGACAGCAGACCGGTTGTCGCAAAACCCATAAGGTCACCTGCCACCGGCACCAGGTTCAAAGCGGCGGCATAAGCATGCCCGATTGTCTCATGCAGCTTGAACGCATCGTCGAGGAAAATCACAAACATTATCATCGACCAGGCCATCCAACATTTTTTATGGTGAGTAACGGCGAAGAGTAGAAACAACAAGGAGGCTGTTAGCTCCAGCACATAGCCGAAGATTTCGGGATATCCCCCGTCAATAAATGAAAAGTGCACACGACCATAAAAAAAGTTTTCGGTCAGCTCATATTTTTCAACAAAGGCGTAAGTAATAAAACAGGAAATAAGTAACATAATGATGAAAAATATCCCGGCAAAAGCTCCCCGATGAAGTCGGTCCGGTACGATTAAGTAACTTTTGGCGAGCTGCAGGCAACGGAGCACGGTGGCACCGAAAAACCCGGCCGGATTATTCGCTAAAACCTGCATAGTAACCTCCTTAGACAGAATCCATAGCAGCGCTTGTCGCTGGTCATAAAGTTGTCATACATTCAGAATAAAGTAAAAGATTTTCAAATTATTTGTGATGTTTAGCCAACAACGCGAATAATTATGCGCCGCGCGGCGCATAATTATTCTTAATCTGGTCTAAAAAAAATTCAGGAGGTCTGGAACAGGAGGGGAAACAGAAAAGATTTTGCCGCAGGTAACGCAAACACAACTTAAAACTTACTGGCCACTTTAATCACCACGACAGAAGCTACAACAACAAGAAATGCAGCTACAGCGGCGTAGCGAATCAACTTTTTGACATCCGCCACCATCTGGTGCCGTTGGGCCGTCAGCTCGGCCAGTAAATGATTGGTGTTATCGCGCAGTTCGAATTCAGCCTTGGCTACCACAGTGGTCATTTCAGCCGTCGCTTTTTCCACTGTCCTGTCGAGCAGAGGCTCGACTTTTTCATCAAGGATTAAATTAATCCGGTCCTGTACCTGGTCAAGCTCTTTACCCCAATCAGTATGTAACCATGCCATAGCAAGTTTTCCTTTAGCGGTTGAAAATACCCTGCATCAATCACGCAAAAACCAGTCGTCGCGATAGGTTTTTACCATGTCCGGCCATAATACGGTCATGGTCGTAGCGAGCGCACCATTAATAAACCCTTCCGGAAACGTCATGAGCAGGAAGACGATAAAGTGTTCTTGCGCAGCCGCCAGCTGCACATCACTGCCAGTAATGGAAAATAATAACAGTGCACCCAGACCGATAAGCAGGCAACTGGTCATTGCACCAAAAAAACCCACGCCGAGAAAATAGGTGAACGGATTTTTGAATCGCCACCGGTTTACAAACCATAACACGGCCCACGCCCAACATACCGGTATAACGACACCCAGACAAAAATCCACCGGAAGCGTGTATAAATCAAATTGCCGCACTGCCACGTCCCAGTCGTAGGTCAAACTGCGAAACGCAATCTGGTAAATCTCCAGCACCAGTAAGGCGGCGGCACCAATCAGCAATGCCAGACTCCAGCCAAATACCATCATGACGACGGTCATCAACATGGGGTGAAATGCAATGATCGTTTTTACTGAAACTTGCATAAGCCAGAAGAGGCCGAGGAAGAGAGTGGTCGCGAAGAGCAGATGTTGACGGAGTGGATGTGCGGCCAGCTGGCGCCAGGGAGCATAAATAACGGCTACTGCTAATAACACAATAGTCGGAATCAGGGTCAGCCAGAACAACAAGGGTTCTGGCGTAAGCAGCATATTCATACGCCTTCCTTGCGTCTAATGCATATCAGATAAGGCTTTTTCGGCCTCCACAGCAAAACATTCGACATGATCACCCTGTTCAATACTGCCAATACCTTTTTTCAACGCAACATGGCGCGGAATAAATTTAAACAAGCCGCTGCGTTTTCCATAATGATAGATCTTATGACTAACCAGAATTTCACCCGGTTCCGCCGCTGCCTCCAGCCGCGCCGCCATGCTCACCGCCACCCCTTCCAGATCCGGTACGCCGGTGACCTCATTATCCACCACAGAGACTTCGCCTAATTCAACACCGATGCGCAGTTGAAAGCCTGCGGCGGTTAACACGTTACGGATCATACATGCACAGGAAAGTCCGACGGTGACGTTTTTAAAGGTAATTCTGAGTGAATCGCCTTCCATATTAGGATGGCCGGCTTCCCATTTTTTTAGAATGGGTTTAATCAGACCGCGAAACAACGACAATTTTTCGGACAGCTCGTCATCAGCCCAGCGTGAAAAGCCTTTCAGGTCCATAAATAAAATGGTCAGATTACGCACCTGTTGCCGTTCATGATCCGAGGCCAACTCCAATAAACGAGGCCAGAACTCTTCACGAATCGCGGCAATTTTTTCCTTTAACTGCACATGAAGTTTTGCATCGCGCCGCAAAGCTAGCTGCGCTAACTGGATGCGCTCAGCTTCGTCCTGCAGTTGTGCTTTAAGTTCAGTGGGATTATGTGGCCCTACCTCTTCCACCACAAATTTCACCAGTGCGCCGCCGGCAATTTCGGTGATGGATTTTAACCGCAGGATGGTGCCCCAATGAGCTGCTGCAAGATGGTCGATAAATATGGGTAAGGTGGCAAGCTCCTGATCAATCAGGCGGTAGGGATAGCGCAATTCAATGGTGATGGCATCAGCAAAGATGCGTTCAAATTCGTGCTGGCGATAAACCGTTTTTTCTTTTCCTGATTTATCCCAGAATGCGTAATGACATTCAATGTTGGATATATCCCATCCGGTGCAAGTCATCTTCCACAAGCGTGCGCCCGTGATATTCGCATTGGCAAATTTGGCATTGGTCAGATTCGCTTCGCGCAAGTCGCTGTTGACCAGATTTGCACCACTGAAATCGGTCTCCTGCAAATCCATATTACTAAAGTCCACACCACTGACGTTGGCAGAGCGAAATACAGCCCCCGTAAGCGCAGCGCCACGCAGATCCGCGTCGGTTAAGCGCGCATTGACCAGCAAAGCTTTGGTCAGATCAGCCCCCTGCAGATTAGTGCCTTCCAGATTGGAGTTCGTCAGGTCCACCCGGGTGAGCTGTTGCCCTTCGAGATTACTGCCAGCCAAAGATACATCACGCAACATAAACCCACTGATGTCATGTCCGCGAAAATCAATGTTTTCCAGCTTTGCATTGCGCGTGTTAGCCGTCAGCATGTTGGTAAAAAATAACACCGATCCACTGAGGTCGCAGCCGCATAGATTGGCGGCAATCAGCTTAGCGTGGGAAAAATCGTTATCTTTTAAGTGCGACCCCTGCAGGTTCGTCAGGATCAGATCCGCGTTTTTGAAACTACAGCGGGTTATGCGTGCATTGCACATGGATATCTTGGAAAAATCATAGTCATCGAAGCTCATCCCGGCCAGCTCTATTCCGTCGAGATTTACATCGCCAACGGCATGGCGCTTGCGCCAGTTGTTCCAGGATTTAGCGCCCTTCTTGAGTTCTTGAATGATTTGGCTCTTATCCATATCCATTGCTACATCTGAAGTGTTGAAAGCGGTTAAGGGGGCAGGCGAAGGTTTCAGGTGGCGATACCTGTGGCGGGATTATAACGATCATTACGCGGCATGATCCATATTAATCGTAAAGCATCATGGATGCGGATCAACATCAATAATGAGCTCACGCGAAAGCACATTTGCGCAAGCCTCGAAGCAGCTAACCCAATAGTCAGCCACCCTATTCTGCGGTAGATTGAAACGAATGTTCTGCAGACAAGCGATGCATTTCCTTTTTCAACGTAAGAATATCGGTTTCCAATTCTTTAAGGCGGGAATCATCCACCACCTGTGGCTGAGTAAAGACACTGGTAATTTTTGCACGCACCCGCCACATCTCGCGCACATTATTCATGGGAATGGAATAGGTTTTATAATTTGTATTGTCACTCTTGAGAATCAACATATTGCGATCCTCTTCATAAATATAAACGCGCTTGGCGACGATACCCTCTTCCGCAACTACGATATACAAACCACCGTTTTCAACCGCATTTACATCGGACAAACCTTCACACACCACTATTTCACCGGGGTGTATGGAGGGAATCATGCTATCGCCTTCTACTTCAAATAAACGATATCCGTCGTTTTCGTAACCGGGAATTTTGTATACGTCCAGCGAGTTCAGGTATTCTTCATCCAGATAATTTTTTAAATAACCTGCGTGGGTTTCTCCACGAATTAAAGGTACATAACCACTGCGCGCCACATTGTGATTGCCGTTACCCATACGACGTAGTTCTCTCACATTCTTCTGATAAAAAATTTCACCCTCACCCGTCACCAGCCAGTTGCAGTCAACACCAAAGGTTCGATTGATTTTCAGCAAACTATCCAGTGAAAGCTTGGATTTTTTGGATTCCAGTTGAGACAAAGCCCCCTGCGTGATTCCTATCCGTGAGGCGAACTCCTGCTGGGACAGACTCAACAGATCGCGCAGCATGATTAATCGTGAATCACTCATAATTCCCACCATTTTAGATATTAATATACTAATGGCGCAACTTTATTATTAGCATTCTTATTGGCAGCCCGATACAATGGCCAACGTTTGTCCCCGCACCTGACGTTGCATGTCTGGTATCCCCCGCCCGCCTGGATGTATAGGTATGAAAATTAGCAGCACCGGCAATATTAAGGCTATCGGTAACCCTCTGCTCATCATTGCTGATGATGACTTAGACGACCAGATTCTTGTAAAAGATGTTTTACAGGAACACCAAATATCGTTGGACACAACAATATTTGTTAACGATGGTCAAGAATTGTTGGAGACGCTATCCCTTATTTCTCCCCAGCCCACAATTATTCTGCTGGATTTGAACATGCCGCGCCTTGACGGCCGTAAGGCGTTAAAGAGTATCAAATCGAATGATGATTACAAACACATTCCGGTGCTTATTTTTACCACCTCCAGCGCACAACAGGATATTGATTTGAGCTATTCCCAAGGTGCTAATTCGTATTTCACCAAGCCCGTTTCGTTCGATGGGCTGATGGATGTCATTGGGGTTATCAAGCGCTATTGGTTTGAGCAGGCCGCTGTACCTTATGCCGCTTCGCTAATGAGTAAAAAAATGGAAACAGTAGTGTAAAAGTCCGCCATATCGACAACACGCCCTGCCTCAAAATTTTTATTCGCCAGCTTCCATTTAACACTACAGTTCATTCGGATAACCCCTACCGGATACCTCGGTTGCTTTCAGTGGTACCATGTAAACCGGCCTTGTAACGAGTCTGGTTAATGTCATGATCGCCGCTTTGATTACTCATCCCGCTTGCCATTTGCATCAGATGCCTGAAGGTCATCCCGAATGCCCTGAGCGTCTGGACGCCATTAACAACCAGCTGTTAGCCAGCGGCATTGACAGCCTGGTTTATCATCGTGAATCACCAGCTGCTACAGATGACCAATTGTTGCGCGTCCACACTGAAGAATATTTACAGCGACTGATACAGGCACAACCAGCCGAAGGAATTCGGCGTTTTTGCGATGATATTTATTTATCGCCCGGCACCCTCACAGCGGCCCGCCATGCAGCAGGGGCAGGAATTTTAGGTGTGGACATGGTCATGGGTGGCGAAACCGATGCGGTGTTCTGCAACGTGCGCCCCGCTGGGCATCATGCGGAATCTGCAAAGGCGATGGGCTTTTGCATCTTTAACAATGTCGCTATAGCAACGGCCCACGCGTTGGCGGTGCACGGACTTGAGCGGGTGGCCATTGTTGATTTCGATGTGCACCACGGCAATGGTACGCAGGAAATTTTTTTGAATGAGCCGCGCGTGCTCTTCTGTTCCAGCTTTCAGCATCCGTTTTATCCCATGACACCCATCGAGGCGGTACCGGATCACATCATCAATATGCCCCTGCCTGCCACTTGTCGTAGCGAAGGTTTTCGCGCTGCGCTGAAACGTCAGTGCCTGCCGGCCTTACGCCAGTTTGAACCACAACTCATCTTGATTTCGGCGGGCTTCGATGGGCATCTTGACGATGACATGTCGTCTATTCGGTTGGTGGAGCAGGATTATGTGTGGATTACCCAGCAGCTGCGGGAGCTGGTAGACAACAGCCGCACCAACCCGGACCCACAGCGCCAATGCCGCGGCATGGTGTCGGTGCTGGAGGGAGGTTACGACTTACCCGCGCTGGGGCGTTGCGCGATGATGCATCTCAAAGCCATGGCAAAATTATTCTGAAAATTATTAACCTGGTTTGGTTAAAACAGGGTTACTCCTGAAGATTTATTCGCATATCGATTAAACCATCTTCGCGTAAAAATTTGACGGTAAAACCGAGCTTGCGCGCGAGATTGGCCATGCCGGCATTTTCCAGCATGGTGACACCGGTTAAATATTGGATGCCCTGCCCTCGACAATACTCAATCATTTTCTGCATCAAGCGCTTACCCAAGCCGGATTTTTTAATATCGCTGCGCACCGTTACCGCGAATTCTGCTTCGAGGTTGTCCGGGTCCTGTTGCACGTGAACGACCCCGAGGATTTCGGATTCGCCCCGAGTGTTTTCCACCACAGCCACAAACGCCATTTCCCGTTCGTAATCTATCTGGGTGAAGCGCGCCATCTGTTCATGAGAAAACTCCGGCAATTCCCCAAAATAACGTTTGTAACGATCTTCACGTGTTAACGCGTGATCAAACGCCTGATGCATGGCTTCGTCTTCCGGACGGATCGGTCGGATAAACACATCACGCCCATCACGCAACACATAATGTTCTTCCAATTCTTTTGGGTACGGACGGATAGCGAGACAACGCTGTTGAGTTGCCGGTGCAATTTCGACATTGACATCCAACACAATAATTTCATCGTTCATTGCCAACGCCGGGTTTATCGTTAAGCCAACGACGTTTTCGTGATCCACAATGATCTGGCTGATCTTGGTCAACAAAATACACAGTGCGTGCCGATTAAGCGGCGAATGCAACTGACGCTCACGAATTTTTCCTTCCGCTAATGCCTGGATAACGAGGTAACGCGCCAGAGCCATATTTAGCGGCGGCAGGGCCACCACCGCGTTGGTGTGAATATCCCACACAGAGCTGGCTTCGCCCAACAAGATCACCGGCCCGAATACGGGATCAGTCTGCACCTGAATCCGCAGCAGATGCGCACCGGTACGACGTGCCATGGTTTGCAGGGTAAAGCCGTTTGGCTGCGCATCGGGATAAACGTCGCCTACCCGGCGCAGGCTGGCCAAGGCAGCTTCTTCTACTTCGAACCGCGTATTCAGATTCAAGACAACACCGCCGATGTCTGACTTAAGAGGAACATCCGGCAATACAATCTTTAACGCGACGGGAAAGCCTAACGACTCCGCCTGATCGGCAGCTTCAGCAGGCGTTGTTGCTGCTTTGGTAGGAATTGTCGCAATGCCATAGGCCTGCAACAACTCCGCTGATTCCTCACCGTTAAGATGCAGGCGCTGGGCGTTCAAAGCCTGGGTAATGATGTTGTTTGCACGGTCGGGATGGTGCGGAATTTCGTCACTGACAGAATCGGGGGTTTCCGATAACAATTTCTGGTTGCGGCGATACTCCACCATGTGCATAAACGCACCAGCCACGCCCTCGGGCGTCCGGAACGACGCAATCCCCGCTTCCGCAAAACGCTGGCGCGCCTCTACCGCAGCATCTTCACCCATCCAGTTCACTAACAAATTTGGTTTGCGGCCTTTGTGTTGCTGGTAGGTCTGGATAACCGCTTCGGCGTAGGCGGTGGGTGAACTTAAACCGGACGGTGCATGCAGGATCAACAGGTTATCGATGGATTGACTCTGCAACAGAATACCGAGCACCTTGCGGTATTGATCCGGCAGCGCATCGCCCAGCATGTTGATCGGATTAAATGCCCGACCGCCGCTGTGAATAATGTTCTGCAGTTGCGCAACGATGTCCGGCTCCAGCGTCGCCAGGCGGCCGCCACGCTGCAGCAGTGCATCAATCGCCATAGCGCTGGGACCATTGCCGTTAGATAGCACCACCAGCTGTTCGCCTGTGATGGGTTTGCCATAGGCAAGAGTTTCTACAGCGGCCATCAGTTCACGCAAGTCACCGACGCGCAACATCCCCGCACGGCGAAACGCCGCGCTGTAAACCGCATCCTCACCTATTTTTTCCGGGCCGAGGCGCGAGGTCATCGCCATCATCTCGGCATTGGTACCCGCTTTAATCACCAGAATGGGTTTATTAAACGAAGCCGCACGAGCGGCGGACATAAAGGCGCGGCCGTCCTGAATAGCATCAATAAATAATAGAATCGCCTGGGTTTTTGGATCGCGGCCAAGGTAATCAATAATTTCATCGAAATCTACATCGACCGCATCCCCGGTAGAGATGAAATGCGAAAAGCCGATGCGTCGCCGGCGCGCCCAATCAAGCAGGCTCAGACAGACTGCCGAGGATTGCGATACAAAAGCGATCTTGCCTGGCTGAGCCGTCGTGTGGGCACAGCTCGCATTTAACCCGAGGCCAGGCACAATTATCCCCAGGCAATTAGGCCCCAGAATTCGCACACCCGATTGCCTGGCAATCTCCAGCATTTGCTCCTGCAGGTTGGTGCCTTGGGCGGTGTAAAGCGTGTCGAGGCCGGCGGCAATGACAATCGCATTGCGCGTACCTTTGCGACCTAGTTGCAAAATAATCGCCGGGACGCGGGACGCGCGAGTGCAAATAATGGCGAGGTCCGGCGCTTCCGGTAATTCGTCTATCGAGCGATACGCCAGCACGCCATTTACAGCTTTATGATGGGGGGTAACCGGCATGATCGGCCCGTCAAACTGCCCTTGCAACAGGTTGCGCATTACCACATTGCCGGTGCGGGTCGGCTGGTTGGATGCCCCGATCACGGCGATGGAGCGGGGTTTAAGCAGTTGCTCGATATGTTTGAGGCTCATTCAGCTAAGTCTTTTTTGGGTTCGGCACGGACTATCGGCTTGAGGATGAACTGCATGGACGCCGCCAGACCTTCCAGGTTCACCTCATAGGTCGTGTAGTGTTGCTCCACCCACTTACCCCAGCGCTCCGCTTTGGTCATCAGGTCTGCGCGGTACACGGCGTTGACGGCAGGCGTTCGTGAATGGTAATTCGCCGCACGGGTCCATAAATCGCCTTTGTCGTTGTAGATATGATTGCGAATCCGCCAGGCCGCTAATTGGTAGGGATAACAGCCGTACGCGGCGACATCGCTTTCAAAGACGCCGTGGGGCATGAGCTCTTTCAGATATGCGCTGTTAAATTGCATGGGGCCGACGTCATAGGTGCCGTTGGTGTTGCGTACCCACTGCCCCGGCTTGCCCCCTTCTTTTTCCGCGATAGCCAATAAAATATTTGCCGGCACATTGTATTCAATGGCCGCCTCGACCAAACAGGCTACCGGTTCATGAAGTTCGGGTGGCAGATCAGCAAATAACATAATTGTCACGTTTGCAAAAAAGTTATTCCATTTTCATCCAAATCAGAATAATTGCAATGACCTTCCCTCGCGTCAATGCACAAAATAACCAAGCTGGAATGCCGGGGTGTCTTGCAGGGCTCATCTCTCGCTATAATGCGCGCTTTTTTAGCGGTTAACCCCATGGCACTTACGTCTATTATTTCCCATCACATCCTGCGTCACTCCCCCACCTCGGGGGCGGATCTTCATCTGCGGCCAGAACCTTTTACCACCAACGGCAAACTGGAGGATCTGGTTTATGAACTGAAGTCTAACTTTATTCGTAAAAGCGGCAAGAGCTATGGCCGTTTTTCCAGTGAGACGGGCGACTTTCCCTTTTCCGCCTGGTTAACCGAATGCCGCGCCGGACGCTTGAGCTTTGCCAGCTTCACGCACAAAGCCCTCGAACATTTCAAATTGGAGCTGGAAAAGACGGAATGCCTTGTCGATGCCCATCTCTTTTTTGTGGAAGAAAAAATTGAAGCCGGAGAATTTTTGCATGTCTTTATGGCAGAACATCTTCACGGTTCTTATTTGGATGCTGAGCTTGCATTGGATGATTCCCGTTATCTGGACACTCAAGGATTTGCCTTAGCTGCCAAGATTGACCTGTCAGAGTGGGACGCGGGCAACTCGGCAACTTATCTGTCACTGTTACGCTCACGAGGAGAAAAAGAGCTATCTGATGCTTTTGCTAATTTCGTAGGCTTCAGTGACAAGTACGATATCAAAAGCGATACCGCACAGTTTCTGCAAATTGTTGATGATTACGCGCAGGATCTGGATGAACAGGCTGCCCGCGTAACTCGCACCAAGGTAGTGGATTATTGTCTGGAGCAGAATAAAGCTGGCAAGGCAGTGGTGATTGCTGATTTATCCCAGACCCTCGCCTCGGAAATAAAAACCCACGAGCCAGAACATTTTTCCCGTTTTGTGCAGGAAAAACAACCGGAGAAAAAAGCTGAATTTATTCCTGACAGCAGCCAGATCCGCAATTACGTACGCATCAGCGGTCGCAATGATTCCCTGAGTATGAGTTTCGCTTCAGAATGTCTGGGCAAAGAAATTGTGTACGATGCGGAGCAGGATGTGCTGACCATTAAAAATATTCCGCCAGCACTCAAAGCAAAATTATTAAAACATATGAAAGGCGAATGACACTTCGCCTTTCATGTCTTCGGGTCACCGGTGCTGGTTGTTTTGTGTGGCGTCTTACAGCATTGCGCAAATTGTTATTCTGCCAGTTGCATCGGCATATCCAGCAGCACCGTATATTCCCGCTGCAGCCGACCCGTTGGCCAACGCACTTCAAGGATGAATTCAAGATAAGGCTCAGTTATGGGGCGGGAAGATGTAATCAATACCGCTTTGCGTGGCAAATCCACCGTGAATTGAAAATCGCTGTAGAAGAAAAAATGTTCCAGTTTGCGTTTGGCAAAGTCTTCGGCAGACGCAAAGCCAACCATGATCTCTTCCGCATTACTGTTTCCCGTGCCGGTTAACGCAACTTCTGCCTTGAAGGGTTCATTCAGTGTGGATTGCAAGGTTAATTCACCCAGACCGACCGCGCTTGATTGCGCCGCAAACAAGCACACCATTACCCCCACCATCAATACCCATTTGTTATGTATTTTCATAAACCAAACCTTTAGGTGATTAGAATATAAACCGGACGCATTGATTCTAGACCATGGTTTGGCACAAGGTAGCGACAGACTCCACGGATAACGGATTTATCGCGCCGCGACAAAGGCAATCTCGACCAGCATATCGGGGTTAAGCAGCTCCACTTTTAAACAGGCACGGGAGGGGGCGCAACCTTCCGGCAACCAAGCTTCCCACTCCTGGTTCAGCACTGCCACATTAGCTACATCGGTAATATAAATAGTCGCTGACAACAGACGGGATTTATCACTGCCGCATTGCGCAAGTGTCGCTTCCGCCTGTGCGAAAATCTGACGAATGTGCGCTGGCATATCGACAGAGGTATCATTGGGGACTTCCACAAAATGAATCACCCACTGATAGATCGTTGCATCAGACCAGCGAGGAGTGGGATTGAGGCGTTGGATATTCATAGCAGCTCCAGAGAATTTCGAATTAAAATTTTTTACATCCCAATGTAGGTCGGCCCGCTCCCACCCTCCGGTGTTTTCCATACAATATTTTGTTTGGGATCTTTTATGTCGCAGGTTTTGCAGTGAATACAGTTTTGCGCATTGATCTGCAAACGGGGTCCTGCTTCATCTGTGAGGATTTCATAAACACCAGCGGGGCAATAGCGTTGCTCAGGAGCATCAAATGTCGGCAGGTTGTATGCCACCGGGATGGTTTCATCTTTCAATGTAAGATGATTAGGTTGATTATCTTCATGACTGATATTGGATAATGCAATCGACGATAAGCGATCGAACGTCAACTTGCCATCCGGTTTTTCGTAATGCAGTGGTGATGCACTCTGTACTGTCTGCAAGCTGTCGTTGTCAGGATTTTTATGACGCAGGGTCCAGGGCACCCGTACCCCTATGCTCGCCAACCACATATCAATACCCGCGTAGAACATACCGCCCCAGGTGCCGAACTTGCTCAGTGCCGGCTTAACGTTACGAACTTTATCCAGGTCTTGGAAAGCCCAGGATTGTTTAAACGCTTCCACATAGTGTTGCAATTCATCCTGCGCCCGATCTTCCGTCAGTGCTATCAATGCTGCATCAGCAGCTAGCATTCCGGATTTCATGGCATTATGTGAGCCTTTAATACGGGGAACATTTACCATTCCCGCCGTACATCCAATCAATGCACCCCCTGGAAAAACCAGTTTCGGCAAAGATTGAATACCACCTTCCGAGATAGCACGTGCACCATAGGCAATGCGCTCGCCATCGCTTAACAAATCGCGCACAATTGGATGCGTTTTAAAGCGCTGGAATTCTTCGAAAGGTGAGAGATAAGGATTGGTGTAATTAAGATGCACAACGAATCCAATAGCAACCTGATTCTCTGCCTGATGGTAAATAAAACCTCCACCACCCGTCTCATTGTTGAGCGGCCAGCCCAGCGTATGGGTGACCGAGCCGGGACGATATTTTTCCGGCGCGATCTGCCAGATTTCTTTAAACCCAAGACCATAATGCTGGTGCTGTGCCTGCGCGCGCAGATTAAAACGCTCTTCCAGTTCACGGGTTAGCGAACCGCGTGCGCCTTCAGCAAATAAGGTGTACCGCGCGTGCAGCTCCATCCCCGGCGTGTACTCGGGTTTGTGCTGGCCGTCCTTTGCAATGCCCATGTCGCCGGTGGCTACCCCTTTCACAGCGCCCTGCTCGTCGTACAACACTTCTGCAGCAGCAAAGCCGGGATAAATTTCTACACCTAACGCTTCCGCCTGCTCGCCCAGCCACTGACATACTTTGCCGAGGCTGACAATAAACGTATTGTCATTGTGCATTAAGGGTGGCAATAAAAAATGCGGAATGCGCGTGGATTTTTTGTCGGTGAGGATTAAAAAGTTATCTTCCGTTACCGCTGAATAAACAGGTGCGCCCTGCGCCTGCCAATCGGGAATCAATTCGTTCAGGGCAATGGGATCAATCACCGCACCGGATAGAATGTGCATACCGACCGCGGATGCTTTTTCCAGCACGCACACACTGATGTCGCGCTGCTGCGCGGCGGCCTGTTGTTTTAACCGAATCGCCGCAGCCAGGCCAGCAGGGCCGGCGCCTACGATAACTACGTCATACTGCATGCTGTCTCGTTGCATGAATGTTCCCTTCGTTAATCAGAGTAAATATATCAGCGATATTCCATCGGCCGCCCGTCGGGCCGCTTCATTACAATTTCATCACTGCGCGTTGCGCCTGCAGTAACTTCGCGGCATAAATTTAAAAATGCTTCGATACCAGCCGTACGGAATTTTTGCCGGTGCAGAACAAAATTGAACTGGCGTTTTAAATCCAGGCCGGGAATTTCCAGAGGCACCAGGCTTCCGCGCCGAAACGCGTCCTTTAAAGCCAGACGCGAGATACAGCCGATGCCCATGCCCGCCTCTACTGCCCGTTTGATTGCTTCGGTATGCTCCAGCTCCAGCCGGATATCTAATTTGTTCAAAACATGCCGGAATGCGGCGGTAAAAACCTGGCGGGTTCCGGAACCCACCTCCCGCAGAATCCATGGCTCATTGATGACATCCTCCAGCGTAATCTGCGTTTGCTTCGCCAGCGGGTGATCCGGCGCGGCGAAGATCGCCAATTCATCATCCACCCAGGGCGAAATTTCCAGATCTGGGTGCTGACTGTCGCCCTCTATCAAACCGAAATCGAGCTTCAGGTGAGCCACCTGTTCCACCACCATGGCCGTGTTATGGACCTCCAGTTTGACCCGGGTGCCCGGGTGGCGATGCATATATTCGCCGATGAGCATCGTCGCTAGGTAATTCCCCACCGTAAGCGTCGCCCCGATCCGCAGTGACCCCAGACCGCTGTCACCGGCCAGCATGGATTCCAGCTGCTCCGCCCGATCCAGCAGTTCAATCGCTTGCGGCAAGATCTGCCGACCGCGCTCATTGAGCTGCAGGCGCTTACCGTGCCGGTCAAACAGCCGGGTATCAAACTGCTTTTCCAGCTCCGCCAACGCCATGCTGGTGGCGGACTGTGACAGGGATAATGCCTCTGCAGCCCGGGAAACACTTTCCTGGCGGCCGATGGCAACGAAGACTTCTAATTGACGTAATGAGTATTTCATATCAGCATTATTGACTAACCTTATAAATATAATCAACTTATCAGATAAACATTCTCTCTCTATAATGGTCTCAAACTTGCCCTACCCGTAGTTTCTGTACCTTTTGTTTCTGTACCTTATGAGAGGATCAACCATGAAGGTGGTAGTCAGTATCAAGCGCGTCGTGGATCACAATATCCGCGTCCGCCCCAACGCAGATGGCTCAGATGTAGACACCGCAACGCTCAAGATGAGCATTAATCCTTTCGATGAACATGCGGTAGAAGAAGCGGTGCGCCTGAAAGAATCCGGGGTGGTCAGTGAGATCGTTGCTGTCACTATTGGCGGCCCCCAGCATCAGGATGTCCTGCGCCACGCTTTGGCCATGGGCGCTGATCGCGCCGTTCTGGTTGATGGAGACGCTGATCTTTCCTCACGCGCGACAGCGAAAATCTTGCTGGAAATTGCCCGCCGTGAGCAGCCGCAATTGTTCTTGCTCGGTAAACAAGCGATAGACGCGGATGCCGCAGAGACCGGCCAGATGCTGGCAGCACTGTGGAATGTCGGCCAGGGCACCTTTGCGTCCCGCATCGTTATCAATGACAACAAAGCGCTGGTAACGCGGGAAGTGGATGGCGGTCAGGAGACCGTGGAGTTGAACCTGCCGGCCGTCGTTACGGCCGATCTAAGGCTCAATGAACCGCGCTATCTAAAGCTGCCCAATCTGATGCAGGCGAAGAAAAAACCGCTCGAAACCCTGAGCCTTGCTGAACTTGGGGTAGATACCTCGAGTCATCTGCAATTAGTAAAAGTTGAAGAACCGCCGGCGCGTTCGCCCGGTGTCAGAGTCTCCAGTGTGCAGGAACTGGTCGAAAAACTGCGTCACGATGCGAGGATTTCATTATGAGTACATTAATCATCGCGGAACATGATCAACAGCGCGTTCGTGCCTCAACCCGCTCGGCCATCACCGCCGCTGCAGTACTAGGCGATGCAATCGATGTATTGGTCACCGGAGAAAATGTTGGTGCTGTAGCAGAACAGATTGCACGCCTTAAAGGTGTTCGAAAGGTTCGCGTGGCGGACGATGCACGCTACGCCCAACCACTGGCAGAAAACCTGGCACCGCTGATTGTTAATCTGGCCAACGAATATCAGGCAGTCATCGCTGCGGCCACGAGTTTTGGTAAAAACCTGCTGCCTCGTGTTGCTGCGCTGCTCGATACCGATATGGTATCGGAAGTAACGGCCATCATCGACAACACCACTTACGTGCGGCCGATCTACGCAGGCCACTTGAATGCAACGGTGCGTAACACAGCGCCGATTAAAATTTTTACCGTTCGTGCAACGGCGTTTGAACCCGCCATTGAAGGTGAAGCCACCGCAACGATTGAGGCTGTACCCAGTGCCGAAGCAACCACGCTGGCACGCTGGGTTAGCAGCGAAATTCAACGCAGCGAACGGCCGGAATTAAGCACCGCCCGCGTGGTGGTAAGCGGCGGCCGCTCCTTGGGCAGCGCCGAAAATTTCCAACAGCTTTTAGCGCCCCTGGCCACCAAACTTAATGCAGCGATTGGAGCAACCCGCGCTGCAGTAGATGCGGGTATTGCACCCAATGAGTTTCAGGTCGGGCAAACTGGCACGGTGATTGCGCCAGATTTATACATCGCTGTGGGTGTGTCCGGTGCAACACAACATATTGCCGGCATTAAGGACAGTCGCGTGATTGTGGCGATCAACCACGACCCTGATGCACAAATTTTTCAATGGGCTGATTACGGTCTCGTAGCGGACCTGTTTGAATCCGTAACCGAGCTTGAAAAATCCCTCAATCACTAATTACTCGCAGGTCGGATTAGCCAAAAGGGGTAATCCAACACCACTTTATTTACAACACTCTGACCCAAAGGACTCCTTACATAATGGCAGCTGTTGAACCGGAAAAAGTTTTAAGTGTGCACCATTGGAACGAATCGCTATTTAGCTTTACTACCACGCGCAATGACTCACTGCGTTTCGAAAGCGGCCAGTTTGTAATGATCGGTTTGCAGGTTGACGGGCGTCCGTTACTGCGCGCATACAGCATCGCCAGCGCCACCTACGATGAACATCTGGAGTTTTTCAGCATTAAGGTGCCTGATGGCCCGCTGACATCACGCCTGCAGCACCTGAAAGTCGGTGACGAATTACTGGTTGGTCGAAAACCTACCGGCTCGTTGCTGCTCACCGACTTAAAACCAGGTAAGCATTTGTATTTTCTCAGCACAGGTACCGGACTTGCACCGTTTATGAGTTTGATTCGCGATCCTGAAACGTATGCGCAGTATGAAAAAGTGATTCTGGTTCACGGTGTGCGCACAGTCAGCGAATTAGCTTATGCAGACTTCATCACCAAAGAGTTACCGGAAAACGAATACTTCGG
>CAYUVQ010000006.1:58488-60515 GCA_964448175.1 uncultured Cellvibrionaceae bacterium
AATTAGCTTATGCAGACTTCATCACCAAAGAGTTACCGGAAAACGAATACTTCGGCGAAGAAGTGCGCGAAAAACTCATCTACTACCCCACTGTGACCCGCGAACCTTTCCGCACGCAAGGGCGTTTAACGGATTTAATTGACAGTGGAAAATTATTTGAAGACATCGGATTACCACCACTGAATCCGGAAACTGATCGCGCCATGCTCTGCGGCAGCCCAGCTATGCTGGACGATACCTGCGCACTATTGGATGCGCGCGGCTTTCAGATTTCTCCTCGTATCGGGGAAGCAGGAGATTATGTGATTGAGCGGGCGTTTGTGGAGAAATAAATTCCTTTGCTCTTGAACATCGCCAGCTGTTATAGCTGGCGATGCCTTGATATCAGAGACTCCTCCGTGACGTTGAACGGCCGTATTTCCCTATCGATAATATTTTAGGAAAAATAGAATCTCAAAACGTCGCCGATACAGATTCAGGACCAATGGCAGTGGTCGATTGCTTCTAATTAATAATTTGTAATGCCCGAGGAAGTACAACTCGCCCAGCGACCGATACAAATTGATCCGGCATTTCTCAAGCGGCTGTTGGTAATCCTGGCTTCGCTGTTGGGGCTATCCGTGCGGAAAATACCTTCCTTCATGTTTGAGATCTGGCAGCGATCCACGTTTGCGATAATTTTAAACGTTGTACTACCATTCTGACGCAGGAACTTACCCATGTTGTCGACTATGCAGTTGGAAACATTCAACGTTGATGCCGCATTAACTTGGACAAATTTATCCTCTCCGTTATAGCCCGAAATATTGCGCACATTCACCGTACCGGACGACTTGATGGTTAACGCATCCTCTCCAACATTAGTCCAACGGATATTGTCCAGCGTCCCACCGTTATATACGTGAATACCATCGACCCCGTTATTGCCAATAATTACATTGCGTAAAGCCGCACCGTTCTCGACACGGAATGCTGGCTGCTGGTTTTCACTTTGACCGCCATCACCTAACGCAGACGTAGGATTGAAGGTCCGGCAACCGCCATCATAAGTACCGCTCGTTACACGGATTGTTGATGATACAGAGGTGCTTCCTGTTGATTTACAGGTAGCGCCGGTAATGCTGCCACTATTGCCACCGCCAGAGGAAACTGAACTAAACCGCCACTGCTGGCTTGGGCCACCCCAGTAAGTCCAGAGACGGATATCACCACCGTCGGCGGTATTGAATTCAAATACTTCGAGCGCCTTGGCGGAAAAACGGGAAGTGATCGCAAAGGTGTTGTTACCCACATTATCAATTGCCCAATGCTGGTTTTCCCCATTGAGCCACGTCCACTGGCGAGCATCTGCGCCATCATTGCTATTCCATTCAAATACGTCGATGGATTTGCCGCTGTGGGCGGCGCGAATTGAGTAATACCCGTTGCCCAGATTCGTCACGTCCCACTGCTGGTTAGAATTGCCCAGGTATGACCATTGAATGATGTTGGCACCGTCGTCCAGGCTTCTGTCGATAACATCCAGAGCTTTACCGCTCAACTGGTTGGTAATGATGTAGCGTCCATTAGCGATCTGCGCCACCACCGAGGAAGCAAACAGACTCACTGTAACCATCAGCAGGGCTTTAGTGAAAAGCGCTTTAATTAACATACACATTCTCCATAGTTTGATTTTTATAGTTGCGAGAATTTTGATACAGCAGGCTTATGCCATCAAAAGGCCACGCAGGTTTCTGCCATTGAACCTGAACAACGATAGTAGCAAAAACCAGCCCCACTAAATCATAATATATTACAATTGTGACAATATTTTACGGGTAATGCCTCATCGCAATTAAACTTTGGTCCCGTAATCACGAACCCCCATAAGCCCTATAACCCCTCCATTCCCTTCCTTTCATCTTCGCGGAATACATGCCATAGCATTTACCTATCAAAACCATGGGGTTATTTAATTGGAGCTATTAAGCCAGAAGCCTTAATCTAGCTCTCGACAAATTAATTCCTCCATCAACCAACAGGAGTTT
>CAYUVQ010000006.1:60615-66040 GCA_964448175.1 uncultured Cellvibrionaceae bacterium
GAAGCCTTAATCTAGCTCTCGACAAATTAATTCCTCCATCAACCAACAGGAGTTTTACGTATGACTTCAATTAATTCTGAAATTAAGCCATTTACCGCTCAGGCCTATCACAAGGGCGAATTCGTTCAGGTAACTGATGCAGATCTGAAAGGCAAATGGTCAATCGTGTTTTTCTATCCAGCCGACTTTACCTTCGTATGCCCCACCGAACTGGGTGATCTGGCAGATAACTACGAAGAGTTCAAAAAGCTGGGCGTTGAAATTTATTCTGTCTCTACCGACACCCATTTCACTCACAAAGCCTGGCATGACAGCTCCGAAACCATCGGCAAGATCCAATACCCGATGATCGGTGACCCAACTGGCGCCATCACCCGTAACTTCGGTGTGATGATCGAAGAAGAAGGTCTGGCTGATCGCGGTACCTTTGTAATTGATCCAGAAGGCAAGATTCAGATCATCGAAATCAATGCTGGGGGTATCGGCCGTGACGCTTCTGAATTGTTGCGCAAAGTGAAAGCAGCGCAGTATGTAGCGGCTCACCCAGGTGAAGTTTGCCCGGCTAAATGGAAAGAAGGTGATGCAACTTTGGCTCCGTCATTGGACCTGGTTGGCAAAATCTAACATCTACCGAGCACAACTCGTCAAACCATTCGCAACACAATTGCACGTACAAAAAGCCCGCTCACAAAGCGGGCTACACAGAATTAAAAATGGAGAATCACCATGCTCGAATCGACAATCAAAGGCCAGTTAAAAGCGTATCTGGAAAAATTGCAGCGTCCGATTGAACTGGTCGCCACAACTGACACCAGTGCCAAAAGCCAGGAACTTCTGAGCTTGCTGGACGATATTGCGACCTTGTCCGATAAAGTTAGCGTTCGGGAAGATGGTGATGCTGCATTCAAACCTTCGTTCAGTGTAGGCGCACAAGGCGAAGCCGGGCGCATTCATTTTGCTGGCATTCCGATGGGGCATGAATTTACATCCCTCGTACTTGCGCTGTTACACAGCGGCGGCCATCCGCCGAAAGCCGATGCTAACGTCATCGAGCAGATCAAAGCTATTGATGAAGAATTTCACTTTGAAGTATTTGTTTCGCTGTCATGTCACAACTGTCCTGACGTTGTACAGGCCGTTAACCTGATGGCAGCACTGAACCCGAATATCACCGCAACAATGATCGACGGTGCACTCTTTCAAAGCGAAGTTGACGGACGCCAGATCATGGCCGTACCGACAGTTTTTGTGAATGGTAAACATTTCGGTCAAGGTCGCATGACGGTGGAAGAAATTCTGGCCAAAGTCGACACAGGCGCTGCAGAGCGCGAAGCCAAAGCATTAAGCGAAAAACCCGCCTACGACGTGTTAGTCGTTGGTGGTGGACCAGCGGGTGCCGCTGCTGCCATTTATGCCGCACGTAAAGGTATTCGCACAGGCGTCGTGGCCGAACGTTTCGGCGGCCAGGTTCTCGATACGCTGGCGATTGAAAATTTTATTTCGGTCAAAGCAACTGAAGGTCCTAAGCTCGCCACGGCTCTGGAACAGCACGTAAAAGATTACGATGTGGATATTGTTAATCTGCAGCGCGCCGAACAGTTAATTCCGGGTGACCTTATCGAAGTGAAGCTTGCCAGTGGTGCCAGCTTGAAAAGTAAAAGCGTTATCCTTGCTACCGGTGCACGCTGGAGAGAAATGAACGTTCCTGGTGAAAAGGAATATCGCGGTAAAGGTGTGGCTTATTGTCCACACTGTGACGGTCCGCTGTTTAAAGGTAAGCGTGTGGCAGTGATCGGCGGCGGTAACTCCGGCGTAGAAGCGGCTATTGATCTTGCCGGCATTGTTGCGCAAGTGACCCTGATTGAATTCGGTGCTGAGCTGCGCGCAGACGCCGTACTTCAGCGCAAACTCCAGAGTCTGCCTAACGTGACCATCATCAAGAATGCCCAAACCACTGAAGTCATTGGCGACGGCAAAAAAGTTACGGCATTAACCTACAAAAATCGTCAGACAGACGAGCTTGTTAGCGTCGAGCTGGAAGGTATTTTTGTGCAGATCGGTTTACTGCCCAACACAGATTGGCTGAAAGGCACTGTGGAGTTAAGTCCGCGCGGTGAGATTGAAGTGGATGCGCGCGGTCAAGCATCAGTGCCCGGTGTTTTTGCGGCGGGTGACTGTACTACAACGCCTTATAAGCAGATTATTGTCGCTATGGGTGCCGGCGCTACCGCTTCGCTGGGTGCGTTTGATCACCTGATCAGAAGTAGCGCTCCGGCTTAACAGGTCGTTAAAAATGAAAACGGTTTTGTCGGTATTCTGGCAAAACCGTTTTTTCCGTTCACTTATCCTTTAAAGCCTTTGGCCACAACATACACCTCGCGCGAGCGCGGGCGTGATGCATCCGGTTTGCGAATGACCACTTTTTCAAAAGACGTGCGCACGTCTTTCACATAATCATCGTAACCTTCACCGTGAAAAACCTTGGCGACAAAGTTGGCTTTAGGTTTAAGCACCTGGCGCGCCATATCCAGTGCCAGCTCCACCAGATACATGGATGCAGCCTGATCGGCAGCATCGACACCACTGATGTTGGGTGCCATATCAGAGATCACCAGATCAGCCCGGGCACCGCCCAGCTTTTCCATAATCTGGTTGAACACCTCGTCTTCCGTAAAATCTCCTTGAATAAAATCCACGTGTTCCAAGGCATCCATAGGCAAAATGTCGGACGCAATTACCCTTCCCTTCACACCCACCAGTCGCCCGGCGATCTGCGACCAGCTGCCCGGTGCGGAACCAAGATCCACCACCAGCATGCCAGGGCGGATGAGTTTGTCTTTGTCATTCAGTTCGAGCAGCTTGTAGGCGGCCCGGGCACGGTAGCCATCTACCTGCGCTTTTTTAACATAGGGATCATTAACATGCTCTTCGAGCCAGCGGTTACTGCTTTTGGAACGGGCCATGGAAAAAACCAGTGTGACGTAGGGAAATTAGACAGGGTGGCAAGCATAACAGGTCAGCGAGTATTCGCAAAAACCCGGGCCCAGGAGACGACCACTGACAGCAAGCCGCAAGCCGGGTAGAATCGCCGGCCTTATATTCGTTTAACCTTTGCCGGAGACACCGGCCAGGAACCGCTTATGATTCGCATTACCGAACTTTCTCTGCCGCTGGATCACCCCGCCGACGCACTGCGTGCTGCCATCCTTTCACGTTTGAAGATTGCTGATGCCGAGCTGCTGGACTTCACCGTGTTCAAACGCAGCTATGATGCACGCAAAAAAAACAGTGAGATCACCTTCGTTTATATCATTGACGTGCAAGCGAAGCATGAAGATCGCATTCTGCAACGCTTTGCGAAGGACAATCACATTCGCCCTGCGCCGGACACTAATTATTATCCCGTAGCAGAAGCGCCCGCTGATCTCAGCGAACGGCCATTGGTTATCGGGTTCGGTCCCTGCGGTTTGTTTGCGGCGCTGACGCTGGCGCAGATGGGATTTAAACCCATTGTGCTTGAGCGTGGTAAAGATGTTCGCACACGCACCAAAGACACCTGGGCGCTGTGGCGAAAAAAAATTCTTACGCCGGAATCGAACGTGCAATTCGGTGAAGGTGGTGCGGGGCTTTTCTCCGACGGCAAACTCTACAGCCAGATTAAAGATCCGAAATTTTATGGCCGCAAGGTGATGCATGAGTTTGTGCGTGCCGGTGCGCCGGAAGAAATTCTTTATGTAAGCAAACCCCATATCGGCACCTTCCGTTTAACAGGCGTAGTTGCCGCCATGCGTGAAGAAATTAAAACGCTGGGTGGCGAGGTGCGCTTTGACAGTAAAGTGGCCGACTTTTTAATTGAGGATGGCCGCATGGCCGGTGTAACGCTTGCCAATGGCGAAATCATTCGCAGCCGCTACGTTATTCTCGCCCTGGGCCACAGCGCGCGCGACACGTTTCGCATGCTGCACCAGCGCGGCGTGTTTATTGAAGCCAAACCTTTTGCTATCGGCTTTCGTATTGAACATCCGCAATCGCAGATTGATCAGGCGCGGCTCGGTAAATACGCCGGCCATCCGGAGCTGGGGGCAGCGGATTATAAACTGGTATATCACGCAAAAAACGGACGCGCCGTTTACAGTTTCTGCATGTGTCCCGGTGGTACGGTAGTAGCCGCAACGTCGGAACCCAATCGTGTAGTGACCAATGGCATGAGTCAATACTCGCGCAACGAACGCAATGCTAACGCCGGCATCGTAGTGGGAATTAATCCCGAACAGGATTTCCCCGGCGGCCCCCTGGCAGGTGTTGAATTACAGGAACAACTGGAGTCACGCGCCTTTGAACTGGGCGGCCAGGACTATTGTGCACCGGGGCAGCTCGTCGGTGATTTCATTCGCGGTAAGCCCTCCCAGAAACTGGGCGATGTGGAACCTTCGTATAAACCCGGCGTAATGCTCGGTGATCTGGCGCCGTCACTGCCGGACTATGCCATTGAAGCCATTCGCGAAGCCCTGCCCGCCTTTGGCAAACAGATCCGCGGCTTTGATCGTGATGATGCAGTCCTCACTGGAATTGAAACACGCACGTCATCGCCCGTGCGCATTACGCGCGATCACGAGAGCTTGCAGAGTCTAAATACCCGCGGCTTATATCCGGCGGGTGAAGGTGCTGGTTATGCAGGAGGAATTTTATCGGCCGGCGTCGACGGTATTAAAGTTGCCGAAGCACTTGCAAAACAAATGTTGCTGGATCACCAGGGTTGATTTCATGAAACTCGACGACATTAAAAAACTGCAACAGAAAAAATACCGGAACGAGTTCCAACACTTTCTTGTGGAAGGTGAACACCTGGTGTTGGAGCTGCAAAAAGCCGCGCAGCATAATCCCGCTTTACAAGAATCTGAATTGCTCGTCACCGACGCTTATAAAGACTGGAGCAGTCCGTTTAAAACAACGCTGATCAGCAGCAAACAAATGGCGCAGATCTGTGATACAAAAACGCCGCAGGGAATCGTTGCTGTTACGCCTTTCTTTTCTTTAACGCCAACTTCTGTCTCGGATGAGCGCGCTGTTTATCTCCACGAGATTCAGGACCCTGGTAATCTCGGTACTATCCTGCGCACCCTGGCATGGTTTGGTGGTTTTCGTTGCCTGCTGAGTGCGGGATGTGTTGATCCCTACAATCCTAAGGTGGTCCGCGCGAGTATGGGCGCTATTTTTCACGTACCGCTTGAGTTGGATGTGGGTATTCATTCACTCAACCCACGATTTAACAGGGTGGCTTATCTGGACATGAAAGGCAAAGCCATGAGTGACGAAACATTTAAACAATGCGAGTGCTATGTCTTTGGTAATGAAGCCCGTGGTGTGCCACGCGAGGACCTGAATGCTCTGAATGCACAAGCTTTTACTATTCCGGGCAGTGGCG
>CAYUVQ010000006.1:66140-71076 GCA_964448175.1 uncultured Cellvibrionaceae bacterium
CGTAAGGAGATTGATATGAATAAAGATCAAGTAAAAGGTGCCGCTAAAGATGCTGCCGGTAAAATTCAGCGTGAAGCTGGAGAAGCATTCGGCAGTGAAAAACATCAGGTTAAAGGGGCGGCTAAACAAGCCGAAGGTAAAACCCAGAAAGCCTATGGCGATGTGAAAGATGATGTTAAAAAAGCGGCCAAACGCCACTAAACCCAATTGAACATGCCTGCAGGGATGCACACGAAAGCAAAGGACTGCTGCACCAACATTTTTGAATGTCATTTAAAGAACAATGGTGTAATTTCCGTTAGCACTTCTCAATTATTTTTAAAACTGTGGGGCCAGTTGCCCAGACCTATGGGTTCGGCCGCGCGCTAATCCCGCACCGATACAGTACCTCTATTACCCAGCTCGCCGTTGATAACCAAAGCCGTTACCCCGAGAAGATATCCGTTTCATACAGGCGACGGTCTCCGGCTAGCGTTGAATTGTGATTTTCAACAGATAAATTGCTTTCCCCCGTGGCGGCTTTTTGTTAAAGTGCGCGGCATCCCTGCAAATACGAATACCTATCATTTAGATTAACCAGCATCAGGACGGTCATGCCCCACGCAGCTGCTACTCTTGACAGAATGTCGCGCCCAGCGCTTTCCTACGCTATCGGGGAAGGTTTATGAGCTATAAATGGAGCTCGGGTGTTGCGTTTATCGGCGTGCTTGCCATTCACGCAGGGGCCGTGGGGCTGGCCGTGTGGGCGCCATCCCCAAAAACTGAAGAACTGGTCTTGCCGACTGTACAAGGCATATTGATTCCGGCGCCACCTGCTGAAACCGTCCAGGCTCCCAGCGCCAGACAAACACCTCCTCCGGTAGAGCCACCACCGCCGGAACCGGAAAAACCCAAGCCTAAACCAAAGAAAAAGCCTAAGCCCAAGCCTGCACCCAAGCCCGAGCCGCTCCCTGAAGCGCCGCCCTCGGAACGGGCCATTACTCAGGAAGAGACGCCGCCTGAAGAAGATACGGCGCCTCCACCTCCGCCGCCGCCGGTCACCTCCCCTACTGCGGAAGAAAATGACAGCTTGGGGGCGCCAGTAACGCCACCGCGGGAAGACGCCCATCAATTAAATAATCCGCGCCCGGCCTACCCGGCTTTATCGCGCCGTCTGCGTGAACAAGGGACGGTGCTACTGGAAATTCTTATCCTGCCGGACGGCACAGTGGGCGAGGTCAAGATCAAAGAGTCCAGCGGCTTCAAACGACTGGATGACACCGCCATGAAAGCAGTGAAACAATGGAAATACACACCCGCGCAGCGTGGCCAGGAACCTATCGCTTACTGGTACCTGCAGCCGCTGGAGTTTTCTTTGCATTAACCACATCTGAACACTATTGAGTGAATATTGAGGAAATTTTATGAACAACCCTTACGGCATCGAAGCTCTCTGGAGCCAAGGCGATATGGTCATCAAATCAGTGGCAATCATGCTGCTGTTGATGTCGATTGCCACTTGGTACGTGATCGCCGTGCGCACCTGGGGCTTGTTCAAGTTGCGCAAGCCTTCCCGCGCATTGAGCGACTTCTGGCACGCACAGAGCTTTGCAGAAGGCCTGCACATCCTCGGTCCTAACCGCGAAGAAAACCCCTTCCGCCAGCTGGCTGAAGAAGGCCAGGCGGCGCTGGACCACCACACCAACCATAAAACGGATCTGCACGGACATTTACCCTTGGGTGAATGGCTGACCGCCTGTCTGCGCGGCTCCATCGACGAAAGTTCTGAACGGTTAAAACGCGGCCTGGCGATCCTGGCTTCCGTTGGCTCAACTGCGCCCTTTATTGGTTTATTCGGCACAGTCTGGGGTATCTACCATGCGCTGGTGGGTATTGGTGTGTCAGGTTCAGCGAGCATCGACAAGGTGGCGGGTCCTGTGGGGGAAGCCTTGATCATGACCGCCTTCGGCCTTGCCGTGGCGATTCCCGCTGTACTGGGTTACAACGCCTTGAACCGGGGCAATAAAGGCATCCTCGGTAAACTCAACCGTTTTGCTCACCAGTTACACGCATACCTGATTACCGGCGCACCACCAGCCAGCAGCAAATCCAATACGCCCGTAACCAAACTCGAAACCCGCAAAACCACCCAGAAAGAGGCGAGCTAAGATGGCATTCGGTGGCGGACTCGACGACAACGAAGAAGTCATGAGCGAAATCAACATGACGCCCCTGGTGGACGTCATGCTGGTATTGCTGATTATTTTTATCATCACGGTGCCGGTACTTACGCACTCGGTAAAAGTAGATCTGCCACGTGCGGATAATTCCATCAACGATATCAAACCGGAAACCGTAAACCTCGCTGTTACGGGTGAAGGCCTGTATCACTGGAACGAAACACTCGTGAGCCTGGAAGAGCTGGAGCAGCGCCTCAGTGTTGCTGCCCAACAGGAACCCCAACCGGAAATCCATATCCGGGGGGATCGGCAGGTTGATTATGAACACGTCATCAAAGCGATGGCGGCCGTGCAAAAATCGGGGATTTTAAAGCTTGGTTTTGTAACAGAACCCGCGCAGTAAGCAAAACAGTTGGAGGCTCCCCGCCTCCACTTATTCAATCCCTGGCATAGCAATATATCCCAGCAGCGCTTTTGATGTGTGTGACTCAAGGCGAGCACCTGTGTGCCCTACCCACAAAATCCACCAACTCCAATTCCATCATCATGACGCATGCGCTGCGGCTGTTTCTCGATTAACTGAATCTAAAACTTTCATCAGTGTAATTCTCACAATCTGAATCCTGTATTTTTTCTTCCAAAAGAAGAAGTGCGATCGGACAAACCCCTACCAATGAACCAGGCTCACCACGATGGCAAAATGACTTCACATTAACAAAACTTTATTCGTGTTTTTTCTCTCTTGTATTTTTTACAACAAATAATTTTTTATAAAATTTTAAAATCATAAAAGAACCGTTCCGCTTGCTACCCATCAATCATATCCCTTCATTTTTTGACGCTTACTCGCTTCAGAAAAAAAAGAAAATCTGCAGCATTTCTAGTCTGTAAAACCTATCGACACTGCTGTGATGTAACACACACAGGTGTGCCGAATTGACCTGTGCTTTGCGCGTTATTCCACAACATAGCTGAATTTTCTATTTGCCAATGTTGTCTTTTTAACGAACAAAATTTACATGTTGCTTCACGATAAAGGAGTTGTATCTGATTTCTTGGAGAAAAATATCTACCACCACACGGCCGGGAAGAGCTTCTATGAAAAAACTAATTATCATCAAGAGTCTTCTAATTTTCGTTGCGTTAGCTGCGACCACAACCTATGCATTGATGAATAAAGGGAGTTTTTCGGAGAAAACGCCACTCGAGTACGACACCGGGAACGTTAAGAACAACCTAGATGGATATTGGGATAACAGTTCATTGAGCAGCTTGCTTTCTGATACTTTCTGGTTTGGTACAGGCGAAGCGCTAACCACGAGTATAGAATTTCCTGCGAACATATCTTCTCCCAAAGGCGGTCCGCTTTTTCCATCAGTTAACGAAGCGGGTCAATCCAGCTTCATGATTGATGAAAAAAGTAATACCACCGCTGAACTGATTAATAATCAGCCCAGTGAAAGTACCGACGCCTTACGAGGCAGCATCAACTCTGTTTCTGGTACTGCTAACTCTGCGTCTGATAGAGCTTCCTCTGAAGCGCTTAGTCGGCTCGCCAGAGTTTCCGCTGGTATCACTGCTGGCGGAGTCATCGGCAAATACGCAGGTTACGCCGGCGGAAGATCAGCAGGCGTGGTTGAGGGAGCCCCCTCTGATGCGGAACCGGAACCTTCATTAAACGCTGATCAACTTGAAGAGACATTGGAATGGTATGGCGTGGGCAACTCATCGACGTCTACCCCTACCAACCCCGCCCCCGAACTGGTCGCTATTGTCGACGACAAAACCGATAATCCTAACGAGTGGGTCGAGGTGGATTTAGAGGAGGCTGGCGAAAAATCTGTCAGTGTACCTGCGCCGTCTCCCTTGATCTTACTATTGGTGGGAACACTTGCGTTGATATGGAAACGTCGTTGGGTGCAAACAGCCAGCGCCTTTTAACAGACGAAACGGTAACGCACGAAAAAGCCTCACCAGCGCGAGCTGGTGGGGCTTTTTTATAAAAAGAATCGATAAAGTCGTTTTGTCACCAGCCTTCACTTCTGTCAAAGCGTACTGCGAGATTGAAAAACTTTTTAAAAACAGTATCTTATGTGCCCTGACCCATCGCACATCTATGTTTGATGCAGCAGGTCCAATTTTATTGGAGGTGTTGCTATGCCGGGATATGCCACTCGGAAGCTCGACGTACGTATAGGCTCTCGACAATGGAGAATTCGTTCACTGAGTGATACTCAGCAATACGCAGATCCAACAGGAGAAGCCAAACGCATGGGTATCTGCTCCGCCAGCTGGAGCTTGTTTGGCCAGCTGTGGCCTGCTGGTAAAGCGCTGGCCAAGGTGGTTAAGCGCATTGATATCAATAATCGCCGCATCATTGAATTGGGCTGCGGCCTTGGGTTACCGAGTCTGGTGCTGCAATCACGCGGCGCCGACGTGACCGCGAGTGACCACCATCCGCTGAGCGAATCTTTTCTGGATTACAACGCTGCACTCAACAACCTGCCACCGCTTGCTTATCTCGATTTAGCTTGGGATTCCTCGGATCTGGATACCGACATCGGCCGCTTTGATCTGATTATTGGCAGTGACATCCTGTACGAACCAAATCACGCAGAAATGCTGGCGACGCTGGTAAACCGGCTGGCCGCCGACGAAGCGAAAGTACTCATCACATGCCCAGGAAGAGGTTACCGCAACCGATTCAGCCGGCTGTTACAGTCGAAAGGTTTCGAGTTAACCGAAACTAACATCCCCTTTACAGAAAACGAAGCACC
>CAYUVQ010000007.1:0-70787 GCA_964448175.1 uncultured Cellvibrionaceae bacterium
ACCAGCAATAAAAACGCGAACAGCAACCATAAAATCCACGCAACAAATGCCAGCCATTCCGGCATCCACTCCACCAGTTGCGTCAATAGGTCGCGATACACATGTACCAGCGCAATGGTCGCGACGACAAATAAAATCAAATTCACCAGCAGCGGAATCAGAACGTACCGTTTCAAGCCCGGACGCAGCAGCAGGCCAGCGCCGCGCGTCAGATAATGTACAGCACTGGCAGGGTTTCCATTGAGCATGATGAACGTCCGTAACGATTAGCGGATTGAACGATGACGATAAGCTTGCACAGCGGCACAGAGGGCGGCAAACACTATGCCGCTGAGCGCACCATATAAATGCGCATCTACGACCACCGGCACCGGCAGGAGTTGCTGAAGATCCGCCGCCGAGTAAGTGCTGCTTTGCTCATGCAATAATTTGCCGGTAACAAAGACCAATCCAATCCCATTGACCCAGGGTGTCTGTTTAATACTGAACAGCAATCCGAAGACAATTAACCCATGTAGAACACCGGAAAGTCCGCGGTAATAAGCAAACTCCGGATTGCCGAGGTAAACCCCGACACCCACACCTATACCGCTGAACAGCAACAGGCCGCTATAAAGCCACAGGTTGCAGCGCGCAAAGAAAATATAACCGCACGCCATCAACGCAATGAGATTCATCAGCAGATGATAGGCCCCATAGTGCACCAGATGTGCGGACAACAGACGCCACCATTCGCCCTGTGTCACACGCAGGCGATCCAGCTCCAGAAGATTATTTTCAGGGGAAGAAAATACGCCCAACACCAGAATTACACTCGCTAAAGAAAGTGTGAGCCAAAGGGCTGGTATTGGGCGGGGAGGGTTCATTGTATTTTTATTCAGGGGCCGGATTACGCTGCGCTAATCCGGCCCGTTATTAATGCGCGCCGGCATTTTCCAGCGCGATAACATACTCTTCGCTGTTGCGATGGGTCTTGATGACCTGCAAAAAGGTCTTACCCTCAGGGCCAATAGCATTCAGGTCTTTACCGGCTTCAACATATAATTTTACAAAGGTCTCAAAGTTCTCACCGCGCATACCGCGATAGGCTTTCTCCAATAAATGATAATCAGCGTTAATGCCCGCCGGTGCGATTTTTTCCAGGAAGGTTCTGATGCGGGCTTCGTCGAAGATTTCACCCAATACTTTTTCTTTGTCTTTACGTAAGCTCATAATGTTTTCCAAATGTATTCAGTTTGCGTGTTCATTCCCAGCGGGTAAGGCAGGGGTTCGCCAGTGTGGCTACATCACAACTTGGCGATGGGCTTTATTTCCGCCACATGAATGGGAAATACCCAGCGCCGAAGCGCTGGGTTTAAGGCGTGTCTCAACCTGTGCCCAGGCTCCGGGTAATCTGATTAACCATTCAATTTTTTAATTAACAGTTCATTCAATGCCTGCGGATTTGCCTGGCCTTTGCTTGCCTTCATCACCTGGCCGACAAAGAAGCCCAGCATCTTGCCACGTTTGCCTTCATCTGCCGCACGGTAACCTTCAACCTGCGCGGCGTTATTCGTCAGCACTTCATCAATCATCTTTTCCAGTGCGCCGGTATCGGAGACTTGCTTCAAACCTTTGGCTTCGATGATGGTATCCGCATCACCTTCACCGTTGGTGATCGCTTCAAAAACCTGCTTGGCAATCTTGCTCGACAAGGTGCCGTCTTTAACACGTGCAACCAATCCGGCCAGCAGTTCCGGCGTTACCGGCGACTTATCAATCCGCTGTTCCGTACGGTTCAGATAAGCACCCAGGTCGGCCATGATCCAGTTGGCAGTCAGCTTGGGTTCGGCGGAAATTTTCACACTGGCTTCAAAGAATGCTGCCGTGAATTTATCGTTGGTCAGCTGGCCCGCGTCGTAATCACTCAAGCCGTATTGCTCGACAAATCGCGCGCGTTTGGCTTCAGGTAATTCCGGCATTTGTTTGCGAACGTTCTCGATATATTCATCATCGAGAATGACCGGCAACAGGTCAGGGCAGGGGAAGTAACGGTAGTCGTTGCTGTCTTCCTTGCTGCGCATGGAGCGCGCTTTTTTGGTATCACCGTTGTACAGGCGGGTTTCCTGCGTAATCTTGCCGCCGTCTTCGAGCACATCAATCTGCCGCTCAACCTCCAGCGCGATGGCTTCTTCCATAAACTTAAATGAGTTGAGGTTTTTGGTTTCGGTGCGCGTGCCGAGTGTGTCGGAGCCTTTCGGGCGGATTGAAATGTTCACATCAAAGCGCATGGAACCTTGCGACATATCGCCATCACAAATTTCCAGCGAGGTTACGATGGAGTGTAATTTTTTGGCGAAGGCCACGGCTTCTTCAGCACTGCGCATATCCGGTTCGGTGACCACTTCGATCAAGGGGGTGCCGGCGCGATTTAGATCAATACCGCTCATGCCCGCAAAATCTTCGTGCAGCGATTTACCCGCGTCCTCTTCCAGGTGCGCGTGGTGAATACGCACTCGTTTGGTTCGGCCGCCCTCCAGTTCAAGATCCACATAACCAGCCCCCACAATAGGTTCGGCCAGCTGGGTGGTCTGATAGCCTTTGGGCAGATCCGGATAAAAATAATTTTTACGTTCGAATACGGAGCGCTTGCCGATCTCCGCGTTCACCGCCAGGCCAAACATGGTGGCAAAACGAAACGCTTCAGCGTTTGCCACCGGCAGAGTGCCGGGCATCGCCAGATCTATTGCGCTGGCCTGGGTGTTGGGCTCAGCACCAAACGCCGTGCTGGAGCCGGAGAAAATTTTGGTTTTAGTGGCCAGTTGCACATGCACTTCCAGGCCGATAACGGTTTCCCATTGCATCTTGAACTCTCTCTTGTTCGGTTCTGCGTATCGATTCTTGAGTTACTCAATTCCCGGTGCAGTGTGCTGGTGGAAGTCAGTGGCCTGCTGGAACTGGTGGGCCACATTAAGCAATTGTGCTTCGGCGAAGTAATCCCCGATCAACTGTAAGCCGACGGGCTTGTTATCCACCATTCCGCAGGGAATTGACAAGCCTGGCAAGCCGGCCAGGTTGGTAGCGATGGTGTAGATATCTTCCAGATACATGGCCACTGGATCTTTGGTCTTGGAGCCGAACGCAAAGGCAGGCGAAGGCGAGGTTGGGCCGAGAATAACGTCTACCTGGGTAAAAGCCTCGACGAAGTCCTGCTTGATTAAACGGCGGATCTTCTGCGCTTTGCTGTAATACGCATCGTAATAACCCGCCGAAAGCGCATAAGTGCCGACCAGGATGCGGCGTTTAACTTCATCGCCAAAGCCTTCTGCCCGTGAACGCTTATAAAGATCCGCCAGGTCTTTGGGGTTTTCACAGCGGTAACCGTAACGGACACCGTCAAAGCGCGACAGGTTGGCTGAACATTCCGCTGGGGCAATCACATAATAAGCCGGTACGGCGAGATGGGTGTGCGGCAGGCTGATGCTGTGAACGGTCGCACCGAGGCCTTCATACACCTTGATGGCTGCTTCCACCCGCGCCGCGGTATCCGGATGCAGGCCTTCTCCGAAATATTCTTTCGGCACCCCGATCTTGAGACCGGTCAGCGAGTTGTTCAGGCTGGCGGTGTAATCCGGCACATCCCGCTCCACGCAGGTGGAGTCTTTCGGGTCAAAGCTGGCCAGGTGATTCAACAGCAGTGCTGCGTCTTCAGCGGTACGGGTCAAGGTGCCGGCCTGATCAAGACTGGAGGCAAACGCGATCATGCCCCAGCGCGACACGCGCCCATAGGTTGGCTTGATGCCGGTGAGACCACACAAGGCGGCAGGCTGGCGAATGGAGCCGCCGGTATCGGATGCGGTTGCGGCGGGCGCAAGATGGGCGGCTACTGCAGCGGCGGAACCACCCGAGGAGCCGCCAGGGACGCAATCGGTGGCCCAGGGATTTTTTACCGGGCCGTAATAACTGGTTTCGTTGGAAGAACCCATCGCGAATTCATCCATGTTGGTTTTGCCCAGCATCACCACGCCCGCTGCCCGGTAATTTTCTACAATCGTTGCGTTGTAGGGCGCGATGAAATTATCGAGCATCTTTGATCCGCAGCTGGTGCGAACGCCGGTAGTACAGAAAATATCTTTATGGGCGATGGGCACACCACACAGCGCCGGCGCATCGCCTGCCGCCAGACGTTTATCTGCCGCGGCCGCCTGCTCAAGCGCCAGTTCCGGCGTGACGGTGATATAGCTGTTATAGGTTTTATCCAGCCGCGCGATGCGGTCCAGATAATGCTGGGTAAGTTCGATGCTGGAGAAGTCCTTGCGGCGCAGGCCTTGGGTCAGCTCGGCAATGGTTAATTGATGCATTGCGAAAGATTCCTGGTCATTCATGGGCCGGCAGACACTGCCAGCAGGCTGGGGTCATTGAGGGTTTAGTCGATCACCTGAGGTACCAGATACAGACCATCCTGGGTTGCCGGGGCAATGGTCTGGAACAGCTCACGTTGATCTGGTTCAGTCACCTCGTCAGCGCGCAGACGTTGAACCGCGTCCAGCGGGTGAGCCATAGGTACAACGCCATCGGTATCGACAGCCTGTAACTGATCAACCAGCGCGAGTACATCGGAGATGCTGTTGGCTACCTGGTCAGCAGTATTTTCTGAGATAGCGATGCGCGCCAGCTCGGCCAGTTTTGCAATATCGGAACGGTCTACAGCCATTGTCAGGTTCACTCCAGAGATCGTCGACCGTTAACAAATTGTTAAAAAAGGTCGAATAACGTGAGAAAAAAACGCATCTTGTCAAAATGGGCGCTAAACTTATCACATTTGCGCCTTGCCCTGAATCCCTCTCGTTGATAGAGTGCCAGCACCTGTGAGCGCTTCGCAGATTTTGTTTGTCAACCAGAAAAATAATGGATGACGAGCAGGAAATAATTGCTGCTCCCTCAGCGAATTTATTCAGACTGGTTCGGTCGAATCCAGGTTCGGGATGATCGTTAGTTTACCGACTGCCCCGGATTTTTTTACTCAATGATTTTTATTAGATAACTGCACTGATTAGCGGCGGACGTAAGATCGATTTTAACGGTTACGTATTTTCGCAATACTTGCAGACAGAATTAAGGTCTCGTCAACTCATGCTAAAACACCTGCGCGGAGCTTTTTCCAACGATCTCTCCATTGACCTCGGCACTGCCAATACTCTGATTTACGTTCGCGGACGCGGTATCGTACTCAACGAGCCTTCGGTTGTGGCTATTCGCCATCACAATGGCCATAAGATTGTGGAAGCGGTTGGAACCGAAGCCAAGCGTATGCTCGGCCGGACCCCGGGCAACATTACCGCTATCCGCCCCCTGAAAGACGGTGTGATCGCCGACTTCCAGGTTACCGAGAAAATGCTGCAGCACTTTATCCGCAAAGTTCATGAAAACAGTTGGTTCAGCCCCAGTCCCCGCGTTCTTATCAGTGTCCCCTGTCTCTCTACCGAAGTTGAAAAGCGTGCGATTCGCGAATCGGCCATGGGTGCCGGTGCCCGTGAGGTACGTTTGATAGAAGAACCTATGGCCGCCGCTATCGGTGCCGGTTTGAAAGTGGCGGAAGCCAGTGGTTCCATGGTGGTGGATATCGGTGGCGGTACCACCGAGATCGCTGTTATTTCTTTAAATGGTGTGGTGTATTCGGATTCCGTGCGGATCGGTGGTGACCGTTTCGACGAAGCTATCGTCAACTATGTCCGCCGCAATTACGGCAGTGTCATCGGTGATGCGACCGCTGAGCGTATCAAACAGGAGATCGGCTGTGCCTTTGCGGGCAGCGAGATGCGGGAGATTGATGTGCGTGGCCGTAACCTGGCCGAAGGGGTACCGCGCAGTTTCACCTTGAACAGTGATGAAGTACTCGAAGCACTGCAGGACCCGCTGGCGGGTATCGTCCAGGCGGTCAAAAGCGCACTGGAGCAGTCTCCGCCGGAGCTGGCTTCTGATATTGCCGAAAGCGGTGTGGTGCTGACTGGCGGTGGTGCCTTGTTGCGTGACATTGATCGCCTGCTGTCTAACGAGACCGGGCTGCCCTTCATCATTGCTGACGATCCGTTGACCTGTGTTGCCCGTGGCGGCGGCATGGCAATGGAAATGAATGATAAGCGTATCGACCTGTTATCTTCCTGATCGCTAGTATCAGCCGATGTTCGTGTAGCAGGTGTATGCCGGATGATCGGCTTCCAATTCCTATAACCTGTTGTCTTGGGGCGGCACCCGGTGCCGCTCTCTCGCTAAACGGGAGAACTTGCCATTAAACCTCTGTTTACAAAAGGTTCTGCGGGAACGTCGCGGGCGTTGATATTTATTGTGCTGATGATCGCCCTGATCTTTATCAGCATCTATACCAACTGGCTGACTCCAGTACGCCAGCAGCTGAGTATCCTCGCCGTTCCTTTCTACAAGCTCACCGATATTCCACGCCGTCTGAATGAGTGGCGCTACAACACGTTTGTTTCCCGCAGCGAACTTGCTATGGAAAATGAAACGCTTCGGACTGAGTTACTGATACATCAACGCAAACTCCAGCAGATGGCGGCACTGGCGGCGGAAAACGTGCGCCTGCGGCAATTGATGAATGCGACGGACATCCTCCAGGACAGCGTGCTGGTTGCTGAGTTGATTGGCGTCTCTCCGAATCCGTTAAGTCATACGGTAATTATCAACCGTGGCGCAAGCGAAGGTGTTTTTGAAGGTCAGCCGGTCCTGGATGCCTTCGGCCTGATGGGACAGATTATCGAAGTCAGTGAAAATACCAGCCGTGCGTTACTGGTGTCGGATGCTACCCATGCGCTGCCGGTGCAGGTAAATCGCAACGGCGTGCGGATGATTGCGGAAGGCACGGGGGATCTTAACCGTCTGCGGCTGCGTCATGTGTCCAATACCATGGATATCCGTGAAGGTGACCTGTTAGTCAGTTCCGGGTTGGGCAAGCGCTTTCCGGTGGGCTATCCGGTGGCGGAAGTGGAAAGTGTGGTGCGTGATCCTGGGCAGGCATTTGCTACCGTTATCGCCCGTCCAATGGCGCGGCTGGATCGCAGCCGTCATGTGCTGCTGGTGTTTGATTCGCGGGAAAATAGTCCCTGATGTTGCCGCCCAAGTATCATATCCGGCTGGTAATTGCCGTTTCCTTTCTGGTGGCGCTGTTACTGGCTGTTTATCCTCTGCCCCTCTCCTGGCGCTGGTGGCGACCTGAGTTTGTCGTCATGGTGGCGATTTACTGGATCTTTACCCTGCCGCTGCGTACCAATCTGATCATGTTGATATTATTGGGGTTGTTCCAGGATCTGCTGGAAGGTGTGCCCTTTGGTCAGCACAGCCTGGCGCTGGTGATTGTGGCCTACATCTGCTTTTTGTCCTATCAGCGGGTGCGTAACTACGCGCTGTGGAAACAGTCCTGTTGGGTCTTCGTACTGGTAGGCATCGCCCAATTGACCGATAACTGGGTGCAAGCCATGAGCGGCAGCCCGCTGAGTGGGGTGATGTTTCTGTATCCCGCCTTCGCCAGCGCGTGTTTCTGGCCGGTCTGCTATCTGGGGCTGGAAGCGGTTCGGCGGCATTACCGTATCGCATAATGAACAATAATTTACTTCATCTTCAGGGGTTGTTCAGTTGATGGCTGTTACATCTCATCTCTACCTGGCGTCCCGCTCGCCCCGGCGGCGGGAACTGCTCCGCCAGATCGGCGTTAATCACAGCGTACTGCAGGTCGATATTCCTGAAACACCGCGGGCGGACGAACAGCCGGTTGCGTATGTGCAGAGGTTGGCAACGGAAAAAGCCCTTGCCGGTATCACCGTGATGCAGGCCATGGGGTTGCCTGAGTTTCCTGTGATGGGTGCTGACACGATTGTGGTATGCGATGAAGCTATCCTGGAAAAGCCACAGGACAAAGAACAGTTTCAGCGGATGCTTAACCAACTGTCGGGCCGAACTCACCAGGTGATGACTGCTGTAGCGCTGGCCGACCGACATCGCCTGGAATCCCGGCTGTCGGTGACCGATGTGCAGTTCCGGACGCTGAACGATGCGGAAATTGCGGCCTACTGGGCTACCGGAGAGCCTTGTGACAAAGCGGGAGGTTACGGAATCCAGGGAATGGGCGCCGTATTTGTCAGCAGCCTGCACGGCAGCTACAGCGGGGTGGTGGGGCTGCCGATTGAGGCAACGATCGAATTAATGCAAATCTTTGGTGTGCCCTGGTGGCAGCCAATTAAGGGCGAGCCCCATGAGTGAGGAAATCCTGATCAATGTGTCCCCGGTTGAAACCCGGGTGGCGCTGGTTGAGAACGGCGTGGTGCAGGAGCTATATATTGAGCGCAGCCACGGCAAAGGCTATGTAGGTAACATCTACAAAGGTAAGGTGGTCCGCGTGCTGCCGGGGATGCAGGCGGCGTTTGTTGATATTGGTCTGGGACGCACCGGGTTTATCCATGTGGCCGATATGATTCCCGAACCGCCGGAAGGTGAATCGAGGCGGCATGATCTGCCGGATATCCGCAGTCTGGTCCGCGATGGGCAGACGTTATTGGTACAGGTTGCCAAAGATCCCATAGGGACGAAAGGCGCGCGCCTGACGACGCATCTGACCTTGTCGTCCCGTTATCTGGTGTACATGCCCAACAGCCCGCATATCGGGGTTTCCACCCGCATTGATGATGAGCAGGAGCGGGAACGCCTGCGCCAGGGCGTGGAGACTGCCGCTCAGGCGTCTGGCGTCAGCGGTGGTTTTATCGTACGCACCGTGGCTGAAGGCGCGGATATTGAATCCATTGTGGCCGACATTCCCTTCCTGCAAAAACTGTGGGCCGACCTCAGTGCAAAGCAACCCACTGCGGCGGCTCCCGCTGTGATTCATGAAGACATGCCCCTGTACCTGCGCGCGCTGCGGGATCTGGCGCGGGCGCCGCTGGAGAAAATCCGCGTCGACTCCCGCCTGAGCTGGAAGCAGATGCGCGACTTTGCCGCCAACTATTACCCGCAGCTGGTAGATCTGATCGAGTGTTATACCGATGGTCGCCCGTTGCTGGATCTATATGGTGTTGAGGAAGAGATCCGGCGCGCACTGGATACCCGTGTTCCGCTCAAATCCAATGGCTACCTGATCATCGAGCAGACAGAGGCCATGACCACCGTCGATGTTAATACCGGGGCGTTCGTTGGGCATCGCAATCTCGAAGAAACCATCTTCAAGACCAACCTTGAAGCAGCCAGCGCTATCGCCCGCCAGCTGCGCCTGCGCAATCTGGGCGGCATCATCGTGCTGGACTTTATTGACATGCAGGACCCGGAGCATCAGCGGCAGGTGTTGCGGACGCTGGAAAAAGCTCTGGAGAAAGATCACGCCAAGACGCGGATCACCGGCGTATCGGAGTTGGGGCTGGTAGAGATGGCCCGCAAGCGTACCCGCGAGTCCCTTGGGCAGATGATGTGCGAACCCTGTCCTGTCTGTCATGGGCGTGGGCAGGTTAAATCGGCCGAGACGGTATGCTACGAGATCTTCCGTGAAATCCTCCGGGAAGCGCGGACCTACAACAATGAAAAGTTTCTGGTGCTGGCATCCGCTGTGGTGGTGGACCGCCTGTTAGATGAGGAAGCCGCTTACGTAGCGGACCTTGAAGCCTTTATCGGACGCACCATTGAGTTTCAGGTTGAGACTCTGTTTACCCAGGAGCAATACGACATTGTGTTGGTCTAGGCACAGCCTGAGGGCCGACCGGGTAATTATTAAAAAATGCGTATGCCCCCATGGGTGCCGCGTGAGCCTGTTAATACCTGGAATTGAATAACATCGAATGACCCGCGTGCTTCGCTATTTGGTGAAAAAGTTTTACACGCTGTGCGCCATCGTCCTGATCAGTCTGGCGGTGCTGGTGCAGTGTGGGCGGAGCTTTTCCCATCTGGTAAGCGAATATCCCGCCGAATTGAGTGATTATCTGTCGGGGAAATTGAATGCCGAGGTGTATATCGGAGCCATCGAGGCTAACTGGGAGGGCTTGAAGCCTCTCGTCGATGTCCGCGATATCCGCATCACCAGCCATGCTCAGGAACCGATTCTCACCCTCGACAATGCCCGTATGCGGCTGGACCTGATCAGCTCGCTGGTGAACCTCCGTCTGGTGTGGGGCGGTATCAACGTGCATCGGGCGAAACTGGAGTTTGAACAGGTGCCGGGCGGCTTCTGGCAGCTGCCGGGGTTGCGCTTCCAGACCCGTGATACGCAAGAGGCGGCGCAGCTGGATTCCCTGTTTGACATGCTGCTGCTCTCCAACCACATTGAGTTTCACCAGACCCACCTGGACTTCACCTTTCTTGATGGCCACAGGATCTCTCTGGATTCCCCTTCCGTTCGGCTGGAAAACAAGGGCAATTTCCATCGCCTGTCCTTGCAGGTAGATGTCGAAGAGCGGATGAACGCCGTCACGCTGGTGATGGAGGCGCGGGGTGATCCGCGTAACCAGAAACGTTTCAGTGCGCGGGGCTATCTGCAGCTTGACGAATTTCCCACCAGCGAACCTCTGGCCGCAGCGGGTGCCTTGCTCCTGCCTAGCATTGATGACTGGCAATGGCGCAGCGCAGGTTCGCTGGATGCGCGTTTATGGTTTACCACCCGCGAGAAAGGCGAAGGATTTAATCTGAGCGGTAACCTGGGGTTACAGACCTTATCGCTGCCGGTGCTGAGTAGACGTCTGGAACTGGCCAGCTTTACCACGCTGATAAAAGGGCACTGGCTGCGTGAAGGGGGTTGGCAACTGGCGCTGGAAAGCATTCAGGCAAATGTTAACGAGACCCGTATTGAAGATCTGAATATCTCCGCCTCGGCCCCCGATCTGCAGGGGCCGGTCTTATTGCAAAGTGATGTGCTGGATCTGCAGCGGTGGACGCGCATACTGGATGATGCGGGCGCCTTTGGAACTGGCAACCTGCAGGAGGTCTTGCTGACGCTGAACCCACAGGGTGAGCTGCGTAATCTGCAGGTAAGTCTGCCGCTGGATAAACCGGAAGACTGGCTGTTACAGGCGAATGCCCATCAGGTGGGGGTGAGCGCGTGGCGCGGCGTTCCAACGCTGCAACAGGTCGATGGCTATATCCAGGCGGGCCAGCGTGGTGGCTATGTCAATATCGACAGCCAGCAGGGCTTCAGCATGCATTACATTCCTACCTACACCGACGCCATGGTCTTTGATCGGGTCCGTGGTCAGGTTGCCTGGTCATTGCGGCCGGAAGATAAACAGATTTATGTAAACAGTGGTGAGCTGAACTTCCGCAGCGGCAAGGAAGAAGTGGTGGGCCACATGTGGCTCGCCATTCCCTGGCAGCGCAGCGGCGACCTGGATTTATACCTGCAGATCGGAGGTCGTCACCTAGAGGCTGGTTTATACCGTAAATATACGCCTGCTGTTGTGCCACAGACGTTGTTGTCGTGGTTAAACCAGAGCATTGGTGAACACAACAACGGCATGGTCAACGAGGTTGGCTTTATTTATCGGGGAACGCTGAATACGCCGAATAACATGGCGCGTAGCCATCAACTGTATCTCGACATTCACAATGCTGAACTGGATTATCAGCCCGGCTGGCCGCCCCTGCGGGATCTGCGCGGCCGTCTGCTGGTCAGTGACAACCATGTGGATGCCAGCGTGTTTGAAGGCAGGATCTATAGCAGCCAGCTACAGCCCACTCACGTGGAATCCCGACCTCATGGCGAGGGATCACTGCTGCGGGTAAAGGGCGGGGTGAGCGGCATAGCCAGCGATGGCTTGCGCGCCCTGCGTGAAGGCCAGTTGCGTCAATATATCGGCGACAACATGGACCACTGGGAGATCGCTGGCGAGATGGTGGCGCAGCTGGATCTTGCCGTGCCTCTGGGTAGTTCGAGTGAGGGCGCGTACCAGCGGGTTGATGTCGATCTGGATGCTCCCACCTTTAATCTGCCGGACTATGAACTCGAATTGGAAGCAGTGCGCGGCCGTATTACCTATTCAAATCGGGATGGCTTAAGCAGCCGCGGTTTGACCGGCCGCCTGTTTGGGGACGCTATCCGCGTAAGTCTTGACAATATTGACACGCCTGCGGAGCGCAAAACCCTTATTGCTGTGAAAGGCAAGGTTAAACATCAACGTCTGGCGGAGTGGAGCAAGCGCCCTGAACTGCTCTTCCTGGATGGAACTATTCCTTATAACGCCCGCATTGAACTGATTCATCGTCCGGCCACTGAACCGAACGCGCTAGACCTGGCCGCGCAGGACGCTGGCACCGAATCAATACCGGTGGTGGCTCCCGCCGGCGACCGGCCCCTGGCCAATATAATCGTCCACAGTGATCTTGCTGGTGTCGCGGTGGATTTACCGGGGCCGTACGGTAAAGCGCCGGAAGAGCCACGCACACTGGCGGTTAACCTACACGTTCACCAGCAGACCACCGCCATTGACGTGCAGTACGCTATGCCGCGCGCTGACACAGCGTCGTCTGACCCTGAAGCTTCTATACCTCATTATGGTGTGCAGGCGTTATTCAAGCTGCAGCGGGCAGGAAGCCGTTTGTTGAACGCCAATGTCGCTCTGGCCCGGCCGGCCCGGCTGTCGTCGACACCGCGTTTTCTGCTGAATGGCTATCTGCCGGAATTTAATCTGGAACAATGGCAAAGCGTGCAGGAGCGTTACCTGCGCTATACCGATCAAATTGTTCCCAAACCCGCTGCAGCAGCCACGCCGGAAGCAAGCGAAGCTGGCACGGATGCAGCTGCTCCCGTAACTACACCGTCGGCAGGGTCTGATTCCAGCCTCATTGCCGGTTTGCCATTCCTGGCGGATATCACCTTGGGTAAACACGCGCTAGGCCCATTAGCGCTGGAGCAACTGGCGGTGCAGATTCAACCGCATTCCGACGCCTGGCATTTGGATTTTGGTAATTCTACGTTGGCGGGTCACGTGCGCTTGCCAGAGGATCGAAGCCACCCGATCACCATTGAGCTGAAGTATCTGCATCTGGCGCGCACCATGCTGGGTGAATCGGCGGAGAAGCTGCAGAGTATCGAAGCCGAATTTGATCCACGCAAGCTTCCACTTGCTGACATCAGCATCGCGGAGTTGCATTACGAAAACAGCAACTACGGTAATTGGTCGGTACAGCTGCGCCCGGATGCGCAGGGGACCTTGTTCGACAATATTCGCGGCAACATTCGTGGCATTACAGTCAGCGGTCTGCCGGAGGCGGCCGAAGGTAATGGAAATGGAGCCAGGCTTTTCTGGCGCAAAGGGCCGGGCGGAGCGCAAACACGGTTCGTCGGGCTTCTGTCGGCAGGTGATATTGGCGAGGTGATGCAGCAATGGGATATGCCGGACATAATAGAAAGCTCTAACGCCCGTTATGAAGTGGACTTATCCTGGCCCGGTTCGCCGCACCATGTAGAACTGAAGCGCTTGCAAGGACAGGTGAATCTGCTGATGCAAGACGGACGTTTCACACGCAATCCCAGCGCCGGTAGCGATGGGTTTTTGCGTCTGGTGGGGCTGGTGAATTTCGACACCCTGGCTCGTCGATTACGGATGGATTTTTCCGATCTCTATAAAAGTGGTCTGGCTTACGATGAGCTGCGCGGCAGCGTAACGTTTGATGCCGGGAAATTAATTTTCACCGAACCTCTGCAGATGAGCAGCCCCTCCAGTCGCCTGCAGATGGCCGGCAGCATTAATCTGGTGGATGAGACGATAGATTCCCGGCTGGTCGCGACCCTGCCGGTTGCGGGTAATCTGACCTTTCTCGCTGCATTGGCGACAGGATTGCCCGCTGCAGCGGGGGTATATGTGGTCAGTAAAATCTTCAAGAAACAGGTGGATCAGGCAACCAGTATCAGCTACCGCATCCGCGGCAGCTGGGATGACCCGGAGATGAAATTCGATCGCTTGTTTGAAAGTGAAGACAGTCTGCGAAACAGCGTGAGTGAAAGCGGAGAAACGCTACCAGATCCTTCCGAAGCCGCGTCGAGCCAGAGCAGCTCGGCCAGCTCCTCAGCGGCTGCCCAGCAGCCCGATACGCCCGAGCATCAACAGCAAGGTGCGCCTGAGTCTGTTGCCCAGCCCGAAGCGGAAGCCCGTTAACGACTCAGTGATCGTGAGATTCCATTTGCTCGCGGATATAACGAAACAATTTGCGCGCACTGGCGGGTGGCTTGTTCTCCGCCGCTTCTTTCTGCGCAACGCGAATCAGCTGGCGCAGATGCTGTACGTCCACATCAGGGTGCAGCTGGATAAATTCCTGGAAAGCCTGACTGTCACCGCTCACTAACAAATCCCGATAGCGCTCAACCTGATGCTGCCGATGGATATAGCGGTCGCTTTTATTCTGCAGTTGATCATAAGCCTGTTGAATCGCCGCATGATCCGTGGTGCGCATCAGCTTGCCGATGTATTGCAGATGCCGCCGCCGCGCTTCGCGGTGAACCATCCGGCGAGTTTCGAGGATGGCCTCAAGTAATTTAGGCTCTACCGGAATCTGGGCCAGCTGGTTATCGTTCAGCTCAACCAGTTTTTCACCCAGCTCCTGTAACGCTGTCATTTCGCGCTTGGCTTGTGACTTGCTGCGAATGTAATCGTCGGGATTGATATCGTCGTATGAATAAACCATGGTAATGCCAGTCTGCGATGGGTGTTGAGGGCGGCTAGGTTAGGTAAAAGCCCCGTAAATAACAATAGAAATCTGCGGCAACGGCAAGGCGACCGCGCCCCTATTCATCTTCTTCGAAGCGTTGCGCAATTAATTTAAGGATTGCTTCCATCGCACACTGTTCGTCAGCGCCATCGGTCTGCACTTCAATATCCGTACCTTGTGTGGCAGCTAATAACATCAGCGACATGACACTTTTGGCATCAACCCAATTGTTGGCGTCGTTTGCAGAAGCAACACGTATAAGAATTCGCGCTGTAAAAGGCGTGGTGGTGGTAACCAGCTTGGCCGCCGCGCGAGCATGCAGGCCACGTTTGTTGATAATAGTAATTCGTTCGATGCGCATAAAATGACATTACGCTTTTTTGTGTTTGTTTATATCACGATGCCTGACCTGTACATCGTTATAAAACCGATTGAAATGTTTTTTTAGCCGTTCGCTTAAATAAACTGAACGATGCTGTCCGCCGGTACACCCGATAGCAATGGTGATGTAACTGCGATTGTTAGCCTGGTAGCGCGGCAGCCAGCGCGTGAGAAATCGTTCGATATCCTCGTACATCTCCTCTACCGAATCCTGTTCTTCCAGAAAATCGATGACATCCTGATCTTTCCCTGTCATGGGGCGCAGGTTGTGTTTCCAATGTGGGTTGGGTAAACAGCGTGCGTCGAATACCAGATCAGCATTCACAGGAATGCCGTGCTTGAAGCCAAACGATTCAAACAGAATCGCCATGTTGGATTCATTACGGCCCACCACGCGCTCTTTAACCAGATCGCGCAGTTCGTGCAGGTTCAGGTGGCTGGTATCCAGCACCAGATCTGCTGCATCGCGAATCGGTTCCAGCAAATGCTGTTCTTCGGCGATAGCTTCTTCAAGATTTGTATTGGTATCACTCAGTGGATGTTTGCGTCGAGTTTCGCTGAAACGCTGAATCAATACCGAGGATTGTGCATCGAGAAACAATACACGAAAGGGTACGTGTGCTTCTTTCAGAGTCTCAATCATCATCGGGAAGATGGAAAGATCCTGCCATGCGTTGCGCACATCAATCCCAATAGCAAATTTCTGCGCATCGTTCTTGTGAATCTGGATCTGGGCAACGAGCGCAGGCAGCAGGCTGACTGGCAGGTTATCGATGCAATTGAAGCCGACATCTTCCAGGACATGCAGGGCCGTACTCTTACCCGAGCCGGATAATCCGCTCACAATCACTAAATGCATGGGTGTGGGTTCCTGTGATTTATTCACCAATCTGCTGATATTCGGCAGAGATTTTTTGCAGCAACTGATTAATCTTTGGTGATTGCTATCTCGTACAAGTCAGCGTCACTTTTTGCGCTGCGCAAACGGTCGCGGAAATCGCTGTCGTTAAGTGCGCCGGCCAGTGCAGCTAAATTCTGCAGGTGTTCGCCGTGGGCGTTTTCCGGTACGAGCATGGCAAATAAAATATCTACTGGCTCCGAGTCAATCGAATCAAAATCTATGGGTTGATTGAGTGTGATGAGCGCCCCAATGACGCCATCATAGTTTTCAACCCGGCAGTGCGGAATAGCAATGCCGTGACCGATACCGGTAGAACCGAGTCGTTCGCGGGCAATCAGCCGACGAAATAAATCGTCGGCATCAATGGCTGGAATATCCTGGGCAATCGTGGTGGCAAGAATCTCCAGGACACGTTTTTTGCTGACACCTTCGATGTCGCACAAGGTGCGGCTTGGTGTAAGGAGCGATTGTATTTGCATAGTGTTATTAACGATGGCTGCGCATTTTTTCTTTATGTTTAATTAATTGCCGATCGAGTTTATCGGTCAGCAGGTCTATAGCGGCATAGAGATCTTCTGATGTCGCATCGGCAAATAAATCTTTGCCGCTTACATGCACGGTGGCTTCAGCTTTCTGTTGCAGTTTGTCGACTGAAAGAATCACATGTGTGTTGGTGATGCGGTCGTGGTGATTGTTGAGTCGCTCAAGTTTGTTGTTGACGTAGTTCTTGAGAGCGTCGGTAACTTCAAGGTGATGACCGCTGATAGTAATTTGCATAGTACTTCCTCTTCGTTATGACAGTGGCTCAATCTTGCCTGATGGCTCGATTATCGATTCCTGCATAGGTAAACGCTTGCTGTACATCCGGATCTTCATCAGCCTGGCCGTGAAGATAAGGGATTTCATATTAATGTTTTACGCTCATTGGACGGTGGAATATTCAACGATTCCCGGTATTTGGCGATTGTGCGACGCGCCACCTGGATACCTTGTTCGGCTAACAGCTCGGTGATCTTGCTGTCGCTCAGCGGCTTTTTTGGGTTTTCTGCGCTCACCAGCTTTTTGATGATCGCGCGAATGGCAGTGGAGGAGCATTCACCGCCGCTGTCTGTACTCACATGACTGGAGAAGAAATATTTAAGTTCAAAAATCCCCTGCGGGGTATGCATGTACTTTTGCGTGGTTACGCGGGAAATTGTCGATTCGTGCATTTCCACAATTTCAGCGATGTCGTGCAACACCAGCGGTTTCATCGCTTCCGCACCGTATTCGAGGAAGCCCCGTTGCTTCTCCACGATACAGCTGGCAACCTTGAGCAGCGTTTCATTGCGGCTCTGTAAACTCTTCAGAAACCAGCGGGCTTCCTGCAGGTTGTCTTTGAGGAAGGTGTTGTCGCTGCTTGAATCCGCCCGTTTCACCATCGACGCGTAATCGGCATTGATGCGCAGACGTGGCGCAATATCCGGATTCAGCTCTACTACCCAGCGGCCATCCCGTTTTTCCACAAAGACATCCGGCACCACATACTCCGTATCACCGGAGTCAATCATATCGCCGGGGCGCGGGTTGAGGCTCTGGATCAAGGCGACGGCCTGGCCCAGCTCGCTCTCTTTAAGCTTGGTGCGGCGCATCAACTGACGATAATCGCGGCTGCCCAGGAGCGGCAGATATTGCTTGACGATCAGCTTGGCGGGTTCGAGGAATGGCGTCGTCGGATCAAACTGTTGAAGCTGAACCAAAAGGCACTCCGACAGGTTCTGGCTGCACACCCCGCAGGGATCAAATTGCTGCAGCCGATGCTGGACGGCTACAACCTCATCCAGCTCCAGTTCATCCATATCAGCCAGTAAGCCCTCATAAATATCATCAAGGCTCACTGACAGCATCCCGCTGGGTTCCACGGCATCGATGATCGCCATGGCGACAATGCGGTCCTGGTCGGACATGGGAGTCAGGTTGAGTTGCCACATCAGGTGATCGTAAAGGGAATCGGTAGCGGCGCGCCGGCTTTCAAAATCGTTGTCTTCGCCGTCGTAATTTGAGGAGGTACTGGTGTGAGACGACTGATAGACATCATCCCAGCTGGTGTCTACCGGCAGCTCGCTCGGAATGGACTCATTCCATTCGGTGACGGCTTCGCCATCATAGCTGTCAGTGTCCGAGAAGTTTTCAACTTCGCTGTAAGTGGTTTCGGAGTAACTTTCTTTGTCTGCGAAATTATCTTTGTCATTAAAGCCCAGTTCTACGTCGTTGCCATTTGTCTCAGCAACGATTTCCTGCTGGCGTGGATAATCGCCATCGATTTCATCACCTGACTCAGCAGAAGCATGACTGTCATAACTCTCTTCCACCTCCAACATAGGGTTGGAGTCCAGAGCCTCCTGGATTTCCTGTTGAAGATCGAGGGTGGACAATTGCAAAAGGCGAATCGCCTGCTGCAATTGGGGCGTCATGGTCAGTTGTTGGCCGAGTTTGAGCTGTAGAGACTGCTTCATCGTAAGTAGAAACTAAACCCCTGGAAATTGATGTTGTTCAGGTGGAGTTTAGACAGCCTTTGTCTTGCAGGCAACAACACCAAGCAATCTTTGTGCCTGTTGTACATATTTGGTGGCTTGTCAAGTGATATTGGTGGTGTCCTCCCGCCTGCTACAGGCGGAAGTTTTCACCCAGATAGACTTCGCGGACTTTGTGGTTGCTGAGCACTGTTTCCGCGTCGCCTTCGGCAATAATGTGGCCTTCACTTACGATATAGGCGGTTTCGCAAATATCCAGCGTCTCGCGCACGTTATGATCGGTAATTAACACACCAATGCCGCGGTCTTTGAGATGGCGCACAATTTGTTTGATGTCATTTACGGAGATAGGGTCAACCCCGGCAAACGGTTCATCCAGCAGGATAAATTGCGGCTCTGTAGCGAGCGCCCGGGCAATTTCCACGCGCCGGCGCTCGCCCCCGGACAGCGACATGCCAAGGCTGTCGCGAATATGGGTGATATGAAACTCCTGGAGCAGAGAATCAAGTTTGGCCAGGCGTTGCTTGCGATTGAGATCCTTGCGGGTTTCCAGGATTGCCATGATGTTATCGGCTACCGTCAATTTACGGAACACCGAGGCTTCCTGCGGCAGATAGCCAATTCCGGCACGGGCGCGCCCATGGATAGGGAGGTGGGTCAGATCATTCCCGTCCAGCAGAATACGCCCTTCATCGGCACCGACCAGGCCGGCAATCATGTAGAAGCAGGTGGTTTTGCCCGCACCGTTGGGGCCCAGTAGTCCTACAATCGTGCCGCTGGTCACTGTCAGCGACACATCAATGACAACTTTGCGACTTTTATAACTCTTGGCGAGGTGTTGGGCTTGCAGCGTCGGCATGGTCGACTCAATCTTGATTGATGGTTTGTGGTGGAATAATGATTTCGATGCGCTGCGGCTGCTGTGCATCATTATTACCCGCCGCTTTCATGATTTCTTTCCGAATATCGTAATCAATGCGGTTGCCGCTGATCGACGCGCCGTTTTCCTGCTCCAGGAATGCATTCTCCAGCAGCAGCAATTGTTCGTTGGTTAAGGTGTAACGAATGCTGTTGGCCTGTGCAGTAATAGTGGCCTGATTTTCAGCCGGCTTTTGCTGGTAACGCGCTGGTTTGCCGTGAGCTTCCATCTTTTCAACTTTGTCATTGCTGTTGGTATGGATGGTGATTTTGTCGGCGCTGATTTCCAGTGTGCCCTGTTTCAGCTTCACTTCGCCAATATAGGTGGCGGTGCGTTGCTTACGATCCAGTTGAGCGCTGTTAGCAGAAATATGGATAGGTTGTTCTTTATCGCTGGGAAGCGCATGCGCCGGTATCGACAGCCAGAAAGCGCAGAGCAGCAGGATTGAAAATGACACAAGCGGGTTACACGCCATCATAAAAAATCTGACATTGTTATTGAGGTTCATAAGTCCCTCGGACCTGGGAAAGCAGTTCGATACGGTCTTCACCCAGATAGGCTTTCATGCCTAAAGTGTCGAGGTGACCTTGTTGGGCGCGCATCTTAACAGCTTTATCGGTTTCGGCGTATTGCTGGCTGGCTTTGATACGCAATTCACTGGTCAGCAACTCCAGCAGCCCCTCTGCAGATGATTCCTGATAAACACGAACGTTATTGAACAGTGTCACCAGCTGACCATTCTGGTCGATCCGTCCTTCCTCAGCCGTGAGATGCCAGGGGGCTATATCGGCAGTGTCGCTGAACAGCATCCGCGGCTGGGACAGCATGGTGTAATCCTGGGGGCCGGGCCGGGCGGGATTGATTTGAAAGTGCTCTGCGGTAGCGGTGGTCAAAATATTGCGCAAGTTGCCCTGCGCGTCGTATTCGCGCAGTTTGATATCGGTCATGTAGGCTTGCGGAAAGTTAGTGCTTCTGATGACATCTTCGCCTAGCAGTTCGTTGGGAGATTTATCCCAGAAAGCGACTAATCCGATTACCAATAACGAAATGACAACCCAGGGTAGTGGAATGCGAGACATGAGCGGTTCCGTCAGTGATGAGTTGGCAGATAATGGGCCAGCGCGGCATCGAAGGTTCCCTGCGCTTGCATGATCATATCGCAGGCCTCGCGCACCGCGCCCTCGCCACCGTGAAACCGGCTTTGCCAATGTGCTCGGTCGGCCACGCTTATGTGGGCGTTGGGTACGGTAAGTGCCAGGCCGACCCGGCTCATCACACTCAGGTCGGGCCAGTCATCACCCATGAAGGCAATCTCATCTACAGATAGATTGTCCATATGTTCCTGTAGTGCTGCCCATTTATCTTCGCGCCCCTGGATCAGCATGCTGATACCGAGATCCTTTGCGCGCTTGGCGACCAACGTGCTGGTGCGCCCGGTAATAATGCCCACCTTTACGCCGCTTGCCTGCAGCAGTTTTATACCGTGGCCATCAAGGGTGCAGAAGGTTTTCAGTTCATCTCCAGTGTTGCTGAAGTAGAGTTTGCCGTCGGTAAGGACACCATCGACGTCGAGTATGAGTAATTTAATACGGCGCGCGCGTTCCAGCAGATCCGGGGTCATTCAGTAATGCTCTTTGGGTGAATAGATAAGTAAATGGTTGCTGTCGGGACGGGTTAAATCACACCGGCACGCAAAATATCATGCATGTGTACGACTCCAATGGGGCGATTTTGTTCGTCTCCTACGATGAGGGCGGTGATCTTGCGATCTTCCATTATTTTTAATGCTTCCGCGGCAAGCATCGTGTCGCGCACGGTCTTGGGAAAGCGATTCATTAAGTTCCGCATCACAGCTTTGCCAATGTCTACGCCCTGGTCAATACTGCGGCGCAGGTCGCCGTCGGTGAAGATGCCGAGCAGAGTGTTCTGTTCATCAACAACGGTTGTCATTCCGAAGCCTTTTTCTGTCATGACCAGCAGGGCGTGGGATAGCGGTGCGTCAGCATCAACGCGAGGGACTTTGTCGCCCGCGTGCATAATGTCTGCGACCCGCAGTAGTAATTTGCGGCCCAGTGCACCGCCGGGATGTGAGAAAGCAAAATCTTCAGCCGTAAAACCACGCGCTTCTAGCAGCGCGATCGCCAATGCATCTCCCATAACCAGGGTTGCGGTGGTGCTGGATGTGGGGGCAAGAGCCAGCGGGCAGGCTTCGCAGATAACGCTGATGTCCAGATGTGCTTCAGCAATCTCGCCCAGTACCGAATGACGATTGCTGGTCATGCTGATGATGGGAATGGCCTGGCGTTTCAGCAGTGGCAACAGTGTGACGATTTCACTTGAATTGCCGGAATAGGAAATGGCGATGACAACGTCATCTTTGGTGATCATACCCAGATCGCCGTGGCTGGCTTCGCCAGGGTGGACAAAAAACGCTGGTGAGCCGGTGCTGGCCAGGGTGGCGGCGATCTTGCGCGCAATATGGCCTGACTTGCCAATGCCGGTGACGACTGTGCGTCCACGGCACTTAAGAATCATCTCGCAGGCTTTTATAAATTCCTCATCCAGCCGCTCCCGCAGGGCTGCCACGGCACTTGCTTCGATGTCGATGGTGCGCAGGCCGGAGCTGATAAAGTCGAATTGAGTCATGCGGGGCGAAGTCTCGCTGCTGATGGTCTGGATCAATCAAGCGGGCATTATAACGGTGGAATCAATTGTCGCCACCATTGATGAAGGACGGCATGACTGGTGGTATCCGCAGATGCGCAGTTTTCGTGCCTGAGGGCCAGTGGTATAGTGCGTGGCCGGAATTTCAGCCGGTCCTGCAAGTGCGTTTTCCCCGGCAATGGTTTGGGCACTTATTGGGTATGTGGCAGTCTTATCTACCGGCAATTGCCCCTATGACAACATGAGGTTAGGAGTTCAGATGACAAATTTATTCCACAAGGTGACCACCACTTTGTTGTTAATCGCCGCCTGTTTTACGTTTAGCACTCAGGTCGCTGCTGAAAATGAAGTAAAAGATCCACGCCAGCTGGTTGAAGAGGTCGCGCAGGAGCTGTTTGCTGTGGCCAAAGCCAGCCCGGGTGAAAAAGCCAGTTCGGAAGCCTATTTCAATCAGGTAGAAGCTATTCTTGAGCGGGTGGTGGATTTCCCCTTTATTGCGCACGTAGTAATGGGCGAGCACAGCAAGAAAGCGACAGATGCGCAGAAGAAACAGTTCGCTGAGGTATTTAAAAGTGGCCTGGTTCGCTCTTACGCAAAAGGCATCGCCGCTTATGCCGACAGTGATATCAAGATTCTGCCGATCAATGCTGATCCTAAAACAGCCACAGCAATCACTGTCAGACAAGAAGTGACCGACCAGGGGAATGTTCATCAGCTTGCGTACAGCATGCGCCTCAACAAACGAACCAAAGAATGGAAGTTGATCAACGTCACTCTCAATGGCGTTAATCTGGGCCAATCCTTCCGCAGCCAATTCAGCCAGGCTATTTCCAAACAGGGCGGCGATATTGATAAGGTCATCAGCAACTGGCTGGCAGAAGCTTAAGGCAGCTGTTGTAGACATTGGTCACATTCTCCGGTTGTAGCAGCCGGAGCATCATATGCGGGATGCGCCGCCCGGCGCATTCCGGTAAGATTCCCCTCCTTACTTTCCTCGCTAAATCATCGGGCTTCGCGCCCTGAGAATTTTGTTTATGCAATCTGAAGATATTAAAGCGCTGATCGAAGCCAGTATTCCCGACAGTCAGGCTCAGGTGGGTGTACAAGGTGACCACATTAATGTGGTAGTGATCAGCCCGGTCTTTGCCGGACTTTCCATCGTCAAAAAACAACAACTGGTTTATGCCGCACTGGCGGGGCTGTTTGCTGATGGTCGCGTGCACGCTGTGGATTTTATGAAAACGTTTACGCCCGAAGAGTGGCAACAACAGCAGCAATAATCGGCTTGCCGACCTGCAGTTCTATCTCCCTAGCCCAGGTATCCAATGGATAAATTAATGATCAAGAGCGGTGGCCCGCTCAGCGGCGAGATTCGTATCTCCGGTTCAAAAAATGCCGCCTTGCCGATTCTCGCTGCCACTTTGCTGGCGGACAGCCCGATATTGTTGCGCAACATGCCGCATCTGAATGACATCACCACGATGCTCGCCTTGTTACGGTGTATGGGCGTGGGTGTAACGATTGATGAGCGCATGGGTGTGGAGATTGATACTAACAGCATCAACGATTTCACCGCGCCCTATGAGCTGGTAAAAACCATGCGCGCCTCCATTCTGGTATTGGGACCCATGCTGGCTCGTTTCGGTGTGGCTAACGTGTCTTTCCCGGGTGGCTGTGCGATCGGTAGCCGGCCGGTGGATATCCACCTGCGCGGGTTGGAGGCGATGGGAGCCATCATTGATATTGATGAGGGTTACATCCGCGCCCGCAGCAATGGTCGCCTGAAAGGCGCGCATATTCTGATGGATGTGGTGACGGTAGGTGGTACCGAGAACCTGCTGATGGCGGCAGTGCTGGCAGAAGGCACGACGGTGTTGGAAAACGCCGCGCGTGAACCTGAGATCGTGGATCTCGCCAACCTGCTTGTTGCCATGGGAGCGCGAATCGAGGGCATAGGCACGGCAACTCTGGTGGTTCATGGGGTTGAACGTCTGCAGGGTTGTCATTACTCCGTAATGCCTGATCGTATTGAAACAGGAACCTATCTGGTAGCAGCTGCGACCACACGCGGGCGGATCAAAGTTAAAGATACCAGTGCAGGCATCCTTGATGGTGTTCTGCTGAAGCTTGAGGAAGCGGGCGCGCATATCAGTACAGGTAAAGACTGGATTGAGCTGGACATGAAGGGTAATCGTCCCAAAGCGGTCAATTTGCGCACTGCGCCTTATCCCGCGTTTCCTACCGATATGCAATCGCAATTTACCGCTATGAACGCTGTTGCGGAAGGAACGGGGACAGTCACCGAAACTATCTTTGAGAACCGCCTGATCCAGGTACATGAATTGAACCGGATGGGTGCCAACATCACCTTGGAAGGCAACACTGCCATCGTCAAGGGTGTGGAACGCTTGAAAGGTGCACCGGTAATGGCCAGTGATTTGCGCGCATCTGCCAGTTTGGTAATTGCCGGCCTGGTAGCCGAAGGCACAACTCTGGTAGACCGTATCTACCATATCGATCGTGGCTACGAATGTATCGAAGAAAAACTGCAGGCTCTGGGGGCCAATATCCGCCGGGTGCCCGGCCGCTAAATTTACTATTGGATTTATATGAACCAGACTTTGACCATTGCCCTGACCAAGGGGCGAATTATGGACGAAACCTTACCTTTGCTTGCCGCGGCCGGCATCCAGCCGCTGGAAGATATTGCCAAAAGCCGCAAGCTGGTATTTGAGACAAATCAGGAAGGTGTTCGTCTGTTGGTGCTGCGTGGCGCCGATGTACCCACGTATGTGCAATTTGGTGCGGCAGATATGGGCGTGTCCGGCAAAGATACACTGCTGGAAAACGGGGCCGATGGGTTGTACGAACCGCTGGATCTGAATATTGCACGCTGCAAGTTGATGACGGCAGCGATTAAAGATGTACCTACCCGCCCCGGACGTATTCGCGTCGCCACCAAGTATGTGAACATTGCCAAGCGCTACTACGCTTCCCGCGGACGTCAGGTGGATATCATCAAACTGTACGGTGCGATGGAGCTTGCTCCCATCATGCAGCTGGCTGATGAAATCGTGGATATTGTGGATACCGGTAACACCTTGCGTGCAAATGGTTTGGAGCCGCGAGACTTTATTGCTGACATCAGCTCACGTCTCATCGTTAACAAAGCCTCCATGAAGATGAAGCACGTCCAGATTCAGCAGGTCATTGATGACATCGCCAAAGCTGTGAGTAAATAACATTTCGATCCATTGTTGAGGCTATACCTTAACGTTTATCTGCTAGAGCAATCGCCATGTCTGAATCATTTATTAATCGTCTGGATGCCGAGCAGGCGGATTTCGCCGAGGCATTGAATACATTGCTGGCATGGGAATCTGTCTCAGATGCGCGTGTCGCCGCGGTGGTGGATGACATCCTGCAGCAAGTGCGTACGCGTGGCGACGCTGCCGTGCTCGAATACACTAATCGCTTTGATCGTCGCCAGGCCAAGGCAATGGCTGAATTGACTGTCTCTGGTGATCAGCTGCAGCACGCGCTCAGTGAGATTACCGCCGATCAGCGTGTAGCACTGGAGTCTGCGGCGCAGCGAATCCGTCAATACCACGAGCGCCAGCGGCAGGATTCCTGGCGTTACACGGAAGCCGATGGCACCGTCTTGGGGCAGCAAATTACTGCAATGGAGCGGGTAGGGCTCTACGTGCCAGGTGGTAAAGCATCCTATCCGTCGTCGGTGCTGATGAATGCGATTCCCGCCAAGGTCGCCGGTGTCGAACAGCTGGTGATGGTGGTGCCAGCCCCTGATGGTGTCCTAAATCCCATGGTGCTGGCAGCCGCCGCGATCGCGGGGGTGGATTCAGTTATTACCATAGGTGGGGCACAGGCGGTTGCCGCCCTTGCCTATGGCACTGCATCGATTGCCAAAGTCGATAAAATTGTGGGTCCGGGAAATATCTATGTGGCCACCGCCAAACGCGCTGTATTCGGTCAGGTGGCTATCGATATGATTGCCGGCCCCTCGGAGATCCTGGTGATTTGTGACGGCAAGACAGATCCTGAGTGGATTGCGATGGACCTGTTTAGCCAGGCAGAGCACGACGAACAGGCGCAGTCGATTCTGTTATGTCCGGATGCGGATTATCTTGAAAAAGTAGAAACCGCCATGCAAAAGCTGCTGCCGACGCTGTCGCGCAGTGCTATTGCTGGAGTATCCATTCGCAATCGCGGCGCATTGATAAAGGTCCGGGATATGGCTCAGGCGATAGAGGTGAGCAACCGGATAGCACCAGAGCACCTGGAATTGTCAGTAGAAGATCCCGAAGCCTTGCTGCCGCAAATCCGGCATGCGGGAGCAATCTTTATGGGACGGTATACGCCGGAAGCATTAGGGGATTATTGCGCGGGTCCCAATCACGTGTTGCCGACCTCGGGAACAGCGCGATTCTCGTCGCCCTTAGGGGTTTATGATTTCCAGAAGCGCAGCTCCATCATCATGTGTTCTGCTGAAGGTGCATCAACCTTGTCCCGCACGGCCTCCGTGCTGGCACGAAGTGAAGATCTTGAAGCACACGCGCGGTCGGCGGAATATCGCATCATTGATTGACCTGGGTGTGCGGTAAAAGTGTGTGACATAAAAAGCCGGTTCATACCGGCTTTTTTGTTGCTATTGCTGTTTTTGTTGCTATTGCTGGATGTTACGTCCGGGTGCGAGCACTGGGTCTGACTCCGGCAATGGCCACTAACTCCAGCGTTTCGCCTTCGCGGACTACCCGCAGATTTACTTCGCTGCCGGGAGCAATGTCAGCCACCAGAAACAACCCCTGACGTGCATCTGCCACCGACTGGTTATTGATGTGCGTGATGATATCGCCTGGCTTAAGGTTTGCGCGATCGGCGGGGCTGCCTTCCAGAACAGCCATCACAATGATACCTGCGGTACCGTAGCGCTTCATGCCTTCGGGGGATAACTGATTGGCATCCAGACCCAGCCAGCCGCGTACTACGCTGCCGTGCTGCACGATCTGTTCAAGTGATTTCATGGCAGAATCAGCCGGAATGGCAAAGCTGATACCGGCCGATGAGTCGGTCTCATCCAGCACGGCGGTACTGATGCCCAGCAGGTTGCCGCGCGCATCAATCAAAGCACCACCGGAGTTGCCTGGATTTATCGCGGCATCAGTCTGGATGTAATTTTCGTATTCGTTGGTGGTGCGTAGCCCGTAGCGGCCTGTTGCGCTGATGATGCCCAGGCTTACACTCTGGCCGACGCCGAAGGGATTACCAATAGCTAAGACTACATCTCCTACCTGAGCTTTGACGGGCTCGCCCATGGTAATAGCTGTCAGGTTATCCAGCTCAATCTTCAGCACCGCAATATCATTATCAGGGTCAGTTCCTACCAGGGTCGCCTCTGTCTCCCGTCCATCATGCAGCAGAACGATAATTTCATCGGCACCGCTGATGACGTGATTGTTGGTCAGAATGTGTCCATCGTTGCTCACAATCACGCCTGAACCAAGTGTGGATTGCATGCGAACCTGTTGCGGTGCATTAGCGTTATTAAACAGGTGACGATAAAGCGGATGGTCTGAATAGCGATAACGACGCTTCACCAGTTTCGTAGTGTAGATATTAACTACCGACGGGGCCGCCTTGTTCACTGCATTGGAATAGGAAACCGGCCCCCAGTGGCCGGATATTTCCGCCAGGGGGGCTGAAGATGTGCTGCTGTTCTGGCGTAGGCCGGGAAACAACAGCAGCAGCAACACCGCGATCAAAAGCCCCGCGGTGACGGGCCATCCGAGGAAGTTAAATAACCGTTGGATTGGCATGTTACGCTCCGACTCTCATCGCATCGGTTGGTGATGCCGGCACAACGCTGATTAAATCCTGGGGTTGGCGACAGACTCCGTTAACTCTTTTTAATTGTGTCATCGAAGTCATAGTCATCGGCTGACTCAGTAGGCGTTTTGTGGTCGTGATCTTCGTGGAGTCCGAAATCCTCACTCAGTGCGCCTTTGGCTCCGGTTGCTTTAGGAGCCCAATCGCGGGGCGGCTCAAAGTTCTGCTCGCTGATGTATGATTTTTCCGCGTCCAGTAAATTCGCGTTAGCTGCTTCCAGAATCTGCCGGCTGATAGCAGGTGTCGCCAGTTTCAGCGCACTGTTCGCAAGGTGTTCATGCACATCGCGATAGGACTGGGTAAGGTTGTTGACCAGTTGAGAGGTCTGGGCAAAGTGCTCGGCGACGTCGCGCTGATAGCTTTGTAGGGTGTTTTCTGCCTCATGCAGACGTTGCTCCAGCTCGCGACTATATACTTGGGCACGAAACAGGTAGAGCAAAAATGCACCTAGTCCGGCGCCTGCGAGCAGACTGATCAGACTGGTCAAGACAAGGGTACTGAGTGAAAACACAAAACTCTCCTTAAACGCAAAAATATCTGTCGCCAACGAGTGATGGACGGGCAGGTGTAGGGCGTGCACATTATATACACGAATGTATTATACGGTCTTTAGTGTGGATTGAATCGCCATAATTTGTAGCTGCTCTTCCAATGTTGGATGGGCATCCTAACGAAGCGGATTAATATGATGATAAGTGAACAGAGTAGTTCTCAGCTGCTATTGCGCGGACCCGCAGGAATTATTGAGGCTCGTCTGACTCGGCCGGACCTGGAAGGTGTTTTGGCTGGCCAACAGTTGATGGTGATCGTTTGTCATCCGCATCCTGTGCATGGCGGAACGATGGATAACAAGGTGGTCACCACGCTGGTGCGAACCTATCGGGATCTTGGTATTCAAGCCCTTAGTTTTAACTTTCGCGGTGTGGGCGGGAGTGAAGGTGTCTTTGATAACGGGGTGGGTGAGCTTGATGATCTGCTGGCGGTTGTTGAGTGGGCCAAGCGTGAGTATCCAGAAAGGGGGTTATTGCTGGCGGGGTTTTCGTTTGGTTCATCCATTGCGGCCCAGGCCTGCTTTAAAGTGGCAGATGTGGGCCACTTGCTCCTGGTGGCGCCGCCAGTAGAGCGATACCCCTATGACCGTGACGGTCGTTTTCCGTGTCTTGCGGTTGTGGTTCAGGGGGGGCGTGATGAACGTGTACACGCAGAAGGGGTGTATACCTGGGTGGCCGGCCTGAAATCATCGGCAGAGTTGGTTCAGTATGAAGAGGCAGGGCATTTTTTCCACGGTTATCTGGCGCATCTCAAGCAGGATTTATCGCCGCTTATTGCTCGTCAGCTCTCATGATGGTTGGCTGTATATCTCGTTGCCTCTCCGGTTCAACATGGTTACAGTGGCGCTCGCCACAGGTTGTCAGTGAGTAAATAGCCATCTATGAACCCTTCCCCTCTTGAGCGTTATCAGCGCGACCTCAAGCGCCCGGATTTTCGTCATGACCCCGCCCAGGCGAACGCGGTTGAATTGCTACAGGAGCTTTATGCAACGTTGATTGCTCGCCATAAGGAGCAGCAGTCAAACGGTTTGCTGGCCAGGTTGAGCCGGCGCTTTGTGCAAAAAACGGCGGAGCCGGTTAAAGGGTTATATTTTTGGGGTGGTGTCGGTCGCGGTAAGACGTACCTGATGGACAATTTTTTTGAAAGTCTGCCGTTTGAACAAAAGATGCGCGTACATTTCCACCGGTTTATGCGGCGGGTGCACGCGGAGCTAAAGAAGCTTGCTGGCCATAAAAACCCTTTACAAAAAGTTGCTGACACGATTAGCCGTGAGGCGCAGGTCATTTGTTTCGATGAGTTTTTTGTTTCTGATATCACCGATGCCATGATCCTCGGAACGCTGATGGAAGAGCTGTTCAGGCGTGGCGTCACCTTAGTGGCAACCTCGAATATCGAGCCAGATGGGCTATATAAAGACGGCTTGCAGCGGGCTCGCTTTCTGCCGGCTATCACGCTGCTCAAAAAGCACACGCGGGTGGTAAATATCGATGGGGGCGTTGATTATAGATTGCGGGCGCTGGAGCAGGCTGAGCTTTACTACTCACCTCTGGGGTTGGCCGCAGAGCAGAATTTGATGGCTTGTTTTCGCGCCCTGGTCCCTTGCAGCGGTGAGATCGCGTCGAATCTTGCGATAGAAATAGAAGGTCGCACCATCGCCGTGCGTCATATGGCTGAAGATGTTGTGTGGTTTGATTTTATGGCTATTTGTGACGGGCCACGGTCCCAGAACGACTACATTGAGCTGGCGCGCGAGTATCATTCGGTGGTTATCAGCGATGTTCCGGGCTTTGGGCGCGACAACGATGATCAGGCGCGCCGTTTTATTAACCTGGTTGACGAATTTTATGATCGCAATGTGAAACTGGTGCTCTCGGCGGCCCGGCCATTGGTGGACCTGTATGGGGAAGGCAAGCTGGGATTTGAATTTCAGCGGACGGTAAGTCGCTTGCTGGAGATGCAAAGTCGCGAATACCTCGCCAGGCCACACCGGCCCTGAGTTGGGTTATAGCGATTGAAAGGTTTCCCTGGAAAATCTCCTTGAAAAGCCAGTGTCAGTTGTGTAGTATTCGCGCTCTTTTTGGGTGGGTCACACCACATTAACAGGCAGGAATAACATGAAGACATATAGTGCCAAACCAGAATCCGTCGTACACGACTGGTTCGTCGTCGATGCGGCGGGGAAAACCCTCGGTCGTATGGCGGCAGAAATTGCCACGCGTCTGCGCGGCAAGCACAAACCTGAATACACTCCCCACGTGGATACCGGTGATTACATCGTAGTCATCAACGCGGAGAAAGTACGCGTAACCGGTAAGAAGCTGACTGATAAGATTTATTATCATCACACCAACCACATTGGTGGTATTAAATCCATCAGCTTTGAAAAGCTGATCGAAAAGGCGCCTGAGCGCACTATCCAGATCGCGGTAAAAGGCATGTTGCCGAAAGGTCCGCTGGGTCGTGCAATGTTCAAGAAGCTGAAAGTGTACGCAGGTAATGAGCATCCCCATGCTGCTCAGCAACCTCAAGAACTGAATATCTAAGGGGTCTGATATGGCAGCAACTCAATACTACGGTACTGGTCGTCGCAAGACTTCTACCGCGCGCGTATTTATCACCGCTGGCAGCGGTGCTATCACTGTAAACAATCGTCCTTTGGATGAGTACTTCGGTCGTCCGGTATCACGCATGATCGTACGTCAGCCACTGGAAAACGTTGGTTTGACTGAGAGGTTCGATGTAAACGTTACGGTGAGTGGTGGTGGTAGCTTTGGTCAGGCCGGCGCAATTCGTCACGGCTTAACCCGTGCTTTGATGGAATATGATGAGTCCTTGCGTTCATCTCTGCGGAAAGCCGGTTTTGTTACCCGCGATTCGCGTGAAGTTGAGCGTAAGAAAGTGGGTCTGCGTAAAGCGCGTAAGAGACCACAATACTCCAAGCGTTAATATTTGCTGGCTGGTCCTATCCGGCGAGCGACAGTTCTTCGCAAACGCCCAGGCCGTCAGCGGCCTGGGCGTTTTTTTATGCCTCCTGTTTATAATCCGTGACTTACATGTGGTTATTCTTGTAAGCGAGGCTCAATTTCATTAAGATTGGCCATTTTTTGCGTATCTCAAAAACAATTTTGAATCATTGAAACCCAGTGATTTACAGGCCGTTGGAAGCTGTTAGGGGAGAATTCGTCATGACGAATGACGTAGTAAATAAAACGCGTCGCCGCGTTCTCACTGCCGCTACATCCGTTGTGGGTGCGGTAGGTGTGATAGGTGTAGCTGTTCCTTTTGTAGGCTCCTGGAATCCCAGTGCCAAGGCAAGGGCAGCCGGTGCTCCAGTTAAAGCCAATATTGGCAAAATTGAGCCGGGCCAGATGATCACGGTTGAATGGCGTGGTAAGCCAATTTATATCGTGCGTCGAACACCTGAAGCCCTTGAAGGGTTGAAGAAGATTGACAATCTGGTGCGTGATCCAAATTCCGAATCGCCTCAGCAGCCGGAGTACGCAAAAAATCACCATCGTTCCATTAAAGAAGAATATTTAATTTTGCTGGGTTTGTGTACGCACCTGGGATGTGCCCCAATGTACCGTCCTGATGTCGGTGCCCAGGATCTGGGTGGCGACGAATGGCAAGGCGGGTTCTTCTGTCCGTGTCATGGTTCCAAATTCGATCTGGCAGGTCGGGTGTATCAAGGTGTTCCTGCGCCGATCAATCTGGAAATACCACCGCATTCTTATGAAAGCGACAACGTGGTCGTCATCGGCGTGGATCAGGAGGCTTAATAATGAATTGGTTGACTGGATTATGGCAGTGGGTTGATAAGCGCTTACCTGTACAGCGCGCTTGGGATACCCACATGGGCAAATACTATGCCCCGAAAAACTTTAACTTCTGGTACTTCTTTGGCGTGCTATCACTGCTGGTTTTGGTAAATCAGCTGGTAACCGGTATCTGGCTCACCATGAGCTACACGCCCACAGCCGAAGGCGCTTTTGCATCAGTAGAATACATCATGCGTGATGTGGACTACGGTTGGCTGCTGCGCTACATGCATTCCACGGGTGCTTCCGCATTCTTCGTCGTTGTTTACCTCCACATGTTCCGCGGCTTGATGTATGGCTCGTATAAAGCGCCACGCGAACTCGTGTGGATCTTTGGTATGACCATTTATCTGGTATTGATGGCCGAAGCTTTCATGGGTTATGTCTTGCCTTGGGGGCAGATGTCCTATTGGGGCGCGCAGGTTATTGTGTCATTGTTTGGTGCAATTCCTGTGGTCGGTGATGACCTGGTGCAGTGGATTCGCGGCGACTACCTGATCTCCGGGATCACCTTGAATCGCTTCTTTGCTCTTCACGTTGTTGCTATGCCCATTGTGTTGCTTGCATTGATTGTGCTTCACCTGCTCGCACTTCATGAAGTCGGCTCCAACAACCCTGACGGTGTAGAGATCAAGAAAAACAAAGACGAAAATGGTATCCCGCTTGATGGTGTGCCTTTCCACCCGTTCTATACCGTTCATGATTTAGTGGGTGTAGCGGTTTTCCTGTTTGTTTTCTGCTTCGTTATTTTCTTTATGCCAGAGATGGGCGGATTCTTCCTCGAATACGCTAACTTTGAAGAAGCAAACAACCTCAAGACTCCTGCACATATTGCGCCCGTTTGGTACTTCACCCCCTTCTACGCCATCCTGCGTGCTGTGACTTTTGATATTGGTCCGTTGGATTCCAAGTTCCTGGGTCTGGTTGCCATGGGTGCAGCCATTGCGATTTTGTTCGTATTGCCCTGGCTGGATAAGAGTCCGGTTAAGTCTATTCGCTACAAAGGTAACTTCAGCCGTATTGCTTTGCTGGTGTTCGCTGCTTCTTTCGTTATCCTGGGTTACCTCGGTGTTAAGTCACCAACACCAGGGCGTACGTTATTAGCGCAGGTCTGCACTATTCTGTATTTCGCTTATTTTATTGGTATGCCTTTCTGGACTCGTCGGGAGAAGACGCTGCCAGAGCCAACCCGTGTGCAAAGTAAAGGTTTGCCGCTGCCTCTGGTTCTGGGTGGCTTCGCGCTCTTCGTTGTGTTGGTGGTTGTGCCCATCAAAGCGGTCGGTGCGGAAGGCGAGTTCAAGTGTGGCAGCATCGAATGTGATGTAATGGAGCCGGACCTGTCCAACAAAGAGTCTCTCCAGCGGGGCGCCAAGTACTTTGTGAACTACTGCATGGGATGTCATGCAGCCAAGTTCTCCCGTTATGAGCGCGTTGCAGATGACCTGGGTATCCCTCACGAATTGATGATGGAAAACATGGTATTTACCGATCAGCGGATCGGGGGTCTGATGGACATTTCCATGCGTCCGGCCCAGGCGAAAACCTGGTTTGGTGTAGTACCGCCAGATCTTACGCTGGTTGCAAGAGCGCGTTCGCCAGAGTGGTTATACACCTACCTGCGTAACTTCTACAGAGATGATACCCGTCCGTGGGGGGTGAATAACCGCGTATTTCCCAACGTAGGTATGCCGCACGTGATGATTGGCGCACAAGGTCTTCTCGAGTGCGGGCCAGGCCCGAAACTGGCGCCCGGTGGTGGTGTTTTACGGGATAACCTGGGCAACCCGGAGATGGATGAGGAATGTGGAGCGCTTACAGAAGGCTCAATAAAAGGTACTATGACCGGCGAGGAGTTTGATCGTGCGGTTTACGATCTGGTGAACTTCCTCGAATATCTGGGCGAGCCGGCTGCAATGCAGCGTGAGCGGATGGGAATATTCGTGCTCTTGTTCCTTGCGGTGCTTTTCGTTTTCACTTATTTGTTGAATCGTGAGTACTGGAAAGGTATTCACTGAGTCTCGAACAAGTAGCTTGTTGCTGCGGGCGGTACTCTTACCGCCCGTTTTCGTTTTAAGGTTGAGGTTATTGAGGTGCAATCCATGGGAGTGGTCAGTAAACGCTCAGTCATGACGTTGTTTTCCGATGCGCGGGATCATTACAGCCATCGCGTACGAATCGTATTGGCGGAAAAAGGTGTCTCCGTAGAGGTGGTGGATGTTGATCCGAAGCATAAGCCGGAAGAATTGGCTGATTTGAATCCGTACAACACGTTGCCGACATTGGTTGATCGGGATGATCTTTCACTATATGAATCCAAGGTCATCATGGAATATATTGATGAGCGCTTTCCTCATCCTCCGTTGTTGCCGGTATATCCCGTAGCGCGGGCAAAAAGTCGGTTATGGATGTATCGGCTCGAGCGCGATTGGTCGCCCCTCGTAGACACAATTCTCGGTAGTAAAAATAAGGAACATGTGGCGCGTGCGCGCAAGGATCTAAAAGAAAGTTTCGTCACCATTGCGCCGATCTTTTCTGAAAAACCTTTCTTTATGAGTGATGACTTTACGATCGTAGATTGCTGTCTTGGTCCTATTCTCTGGCGTTTGTCACTCATGGAAATAGAGTTGCCTAAAAATCGCCAGACTCAGCCTCTGTTGAATTACATGGAGCGTTTGTTCGCCCGCGACGCATTTCAAGCCAGTCTGACGGAACCGGAACGAGAGATGTTCAAGGGTTGATTATTCGACCATCCCTTCAGGTATTCGCGCACAAATGATTTGTAACAATGGAGTGAGTATTTCCATGTCCATGACATCCAGCCGACCTTATATTATCCGCGCTTTATATGAGTGGATTGTCGACAACAATTGCACGCCCTATATATTGGTAGACGCTCATATTCAGGGCGTTGAAGTACCACAACAGTATGTTAATAAAGACGGCCAGATTATCCTCAACATTGCTCCGTCAGCGCTGAAAGATCTATTTATTGGTTTGGAAGCTATTTCTTTCAGTGCGCGTTTTGGTGGAGTGCCGTTCGACCTCTTCATCCCCTGCGGCGCTGTGCTAGGTATTTATGCCCGTGAAAACGGCCAGGGCATGATGTTTGAAGCTGAATCTACTACTCGACCACCTACGCCGCCTGAGCCAACCCCCACAGGGGGAGGTGATGTAGCGCAGAAGCGCCCCAGCCTGCGGGTTGTGAAGTAAACCGATGTTACCGATCTACAGCATAGCTAAGCGGTTGTTACTTTAAGTTAACTCCGCTTATCCCCACCGTACTTGTAGATCTAATGCGCATCGCAGTTAGAGCAGGGAGCTATTTATTAGAACTAATACCAATTACTCCCATCTTAATATCACGATAACTTCTTTGTAGCCCCGCAGTAACTGGCTGATACTTAGGTCGTTCTAATAAAAACGAATTATCTGGAGTATTGTTATGGCGATGTTGCAGCATACCCTCGGAGTCTTCATTAACCCTGATCGTGAATGGCAGAGAATCCGCAATGAGCGGCATTCATTTATTCGGGTATTTCTTGTTAATACACCTTTCTTAGCCCTGATTCCTGTTATTGCAGCTTATTTTGGCGTGACTGAGATAGGTTGGAGTATTGGTGCGGGTGGTGTGGTTAAACTTACCCCCGGAAGTGCATTGTGGTTGTGTGTAGGTGCCTATATTGCGCAATTAGCGGCGGTTTATGTTCTGGGTGAATATATTAATTGGATGTCACGCAGTTTCGGTGTGGGAGGTGATGAGAGCCAGCGTCACTATGAAGGTACTGCACTGGCTGTGTATTCATCTACACCGATGATGCTTGGCGGCATTGTTTTGCTTTATCCGCAGTTATGGGTAGTTGCGAGTGTATTTATTGTTGCTGCCTGTTATTCGGTTTATTTGATTTATGAGGGCATACCGATCCTGATGAATATCCCTAAAGACCGGGGTTTTATCTATGCCAGCTCTGTCATCACTGTAGGGCTTGTGCTCGCGGTGGTGGTGCTGGTCGCTACGGTAATTGTTTGGGGCGCGGGGTTTGGGCCTATTTACACCAATTAACATGCTATAACTTGAAACAAGTCTTGTACGAAAACGGGTGGCCTGGGCCACCCGTTTTTTTTTGCTCCGAAAAAACTTCACATGAAACTTTTATGAAACGGGAGCATGCACGTCACATAAATGTAACAAAGCCCCGTTAAAGTGCGTTTGCAGGGATGAGAACACCCACCTGTGATAGACGAGTTTTAAAATCTTTGTGTCCAATAAACTCCAGGAGCGCTCATGAACGCTAAGAAATTTTTAACAGGACTGGCGCTGGTCGGTTCCATGACTTGTGCGGCAGTCGTACAGGCAGCCGTTGATCCGGATCTGCCCGAATACAAAGCTACTTCCGGTGTATCAGGCAACGTCAACAGCATCGGTTCAGACACGTTGAATAATCTGATGACCTTATGGGCCGAGGAATACGCTAAATTTTATCCCAACGTAAATATTCAGATTCAGGGCGCGGGCTCCTCTACTGCACCGCCAGCGTTGACAGAAGGAACTGCCAATTTTGGTCCGATGAGTCGCGAGATGAAGTCTTCGGAAATTGAAGCATTTGAAGCTAAGCACGGTTATAAACCCACTGCAGTACCGGTAGCTATTGATGTTCTGGCGGTTTATGTAAACAAAGATAATCCCATTAAAGGTTTAACTATTCCACAGCTTGATGCCATCTTCTCCGCTACTCGCAAATGCGGCAATGACAAGGATATTACCCGCTGGGGTGAGTTGGGCTTGACAGGTTCCTGGGCTAATCGTGATTTCACCATTTATAGCCGCAATGCCGTTTCGGGTACCTACGGCTACTTTAAAGATGTTGCGTTGTGCGGGGGTGATTTCAAAGCGAACATTAATGAGCAGCCGGGTTCCGCGTCGGTTGTACAGGGCGTTTCTGAATCCATTAATGGTATTGGTTATTCGGGAATCGGATATGTCACTTCAGGAGTGCGTGCCATTCCATTAGCTGCTGCAGAAGGCGAGGAATTCTCACCGGCTGATGCTGGTCACGCGCTGGATGGCTCCTATCCTTTAGCGCGTACCTTATTTGTTTATATCAACAAGCATCCTAACCGTAAGCTTGATCCGCTCCAGGCAGAATTTCTGAAGATGGTGCTTTCCAAGCAAGGACAGGAAGTGGTAGTGCGTGATGGCTACATTCCATTACCTGCTGCCGTTGCGGCCAAGGCCATGAAAGACCTGGAACTTTGATATTCAATTCTGTTGAGATTTAAAAAACGCTGGCAACCGCCAGCGTTTTTTTTCGTAGCAAAAACGTCAGTGTCGCCCTGAAAAAAATCTGAAACATTTTTGTAGTATTACGATTTTGTAACAAAAGTGTCATTTAGGGTTGTTAGCATTCCTACGCCATTAAAGAAGCGCACAGACCTTATCTTGCCGGGATTTTTTGATCATGTCAGAGCTACTCTCCAACGCTGAGCAGAACCATCCGAGTCTGATGCCCGATGCCCAGCAACGCGCGCGTCTAAGGAAAGTTCGCAATATCCGCGACGGGATATCCCGTTATGGTGTGGCCACCGCCGGCTTGGCTGTGGTTGGTGCTTTGGGACTCATTTTCTTCTATCTGTTTTCAGAAGTATTTCCGCTGTTGCGCAGCAGTTCCATAGAAGTCCAGCAGACCTATAATTCTTCTGCCGCATCACCAACTGACCCGGCGGTCCACCTAATTCTTGAGCGTTACGAAGAAATCGGAGCCAGCTTTAATCGGTCGGGCAGCGTCAATTTTTTTCGGGCTGCGGACGGCGAAGTCTTTCTTACCAATGACATGCCTCAGCCGGAAGGTGCTGAATTGACAGCGGTTGGTACCGGTACCGCAGCGGATGGCCTGGTGGTTTATGGTTTTTCCAACGGGCAGATTGGTGTAGCCAAGCCCGAATATGCGTTGAGTTATCCCAACGATAAACGGTTGGTAACACCGAGTCTGGGTTATCCCTTGGGCGACAAGCCGGTGAACCTCGATGATCAGGGCGCTGCGGTGAGCCAGGTGGCAATTCAGCAAGGCGCGAAGGCGATATATGTGGCGGCGGCGACCGCTGACAAGCGGCTGCTGCTCGGCGTATTTTCTGTGCGAACCAATATTCTTGGGGTTACCCGCGTTACACAAAATGTCTATCCGATTCCGGCATTGCCCGATGGTGCTACGGCAACCGCCCTGCAGATAGACCGAACCGGCCGGCATCTGGTGATAGCGGATGATCGGGCGAATCTCCATTTATTTGATATCGCCAAACCTGACAACATTCTGCGCAATGAAAAAGTGCCTACCGAGCGCGGTCAGGTGACGGCAATGCAATTTTTGATTGGGACAGGTTCACTTGCTGTAGGCTCGGATTCCGGCAAGGTCACACAATGGTTTTTGGTGCGTGATGCGGACAACCGCTATCACCTTAAACTGGTGCGTGATTTCAAATCGCTGCCCGGCAAGGTCACGACTATCGCACCGGAACATAATCGCCGCGGCTTCTGGGTCGGTGATGATAAAGGCAACGTTGGTGCTTATTACGGCACCTCATCCCGCTCATTACTGGTTAAACCGGTGGCTGATACACCGATTCGTCACCTGGCGATCTCACCGATCAATGGCCGCTTACTGGCGATAGATGAAAACCAGCAGATACGGGTTGCGGATGTGTGGAACAAACATCCGGAGATTTCGTTCAGCTCCCTGTGGCAAAAAGTCTGGTATGAAGGCCGCTCGGGCCCGGAATATATCTGGCAAGCTTCATCCGGCAGTGACGCCTCAGAGGCGAAGATGAGTCTGGTTCCACTGTCTATCGGTACAATCAAAGCGGCATTGTTTGCCATGCTGTTTGCAATTCCGTTGGGCATCATGGGCGCAATCTACAGCGCTTATTTCATGACCCCCAAGCTGCGCGGTTACGTCAAACCGACAATTGAAATCATGGAAGCGCTGCCCACTGTCATCCTCGGTTTTCTCGCGGGGCTGTGGCTGGCTCCGTTTATTGAAAATCACCTTCCGGCGACCTTCAGTATTCTGTTCCTGATGCCGCTCATGATGCTGATCGTGGCATTTATCTGGAGCCGTATGCCGACGGCGGTGCGCACATTGATCCCGGATGGGTGGGAAGCGGTGATTCTTGTCGTTCCGATCATTCTGACCGGCTGGGCCTGTGTTGCGGCCAGTCCTCACGTCGAAGTGCTGCTGTTCGACGGCAGCATGCGCCAGTGGTTTACCGACAATGGGATCAGCTACGACCAACGTAATGCGCTGGTGGTGGGGATTGCCATGGGATTTGCCGTAATTCCAACGATTTTTTCTATCGCAGAAGATGCGTTGTTCAATGTTCCCCGTCATCTGACCCAAGGTTCACTGGCGCTGGGCGCCACTCGCTGGCAGACCATGGTGGGTGTGGTGCTACCCACCGCCAGCCCGGGGATTTTCTCCGCGGTCATGATGGGCTTCGGCCGCGCCGTGGGTGAAACCATGATCGTGTTAATGGCCACGGGGAACAGCCCCATCGTTAACTTCAATATCTTTGAGGGTATGCGCACGCTGTCAGCCAACATTGCTGTGGAGCTGCCTGAGACGGCCGTGGGCAGCAGCCATTTCCGCGTACTCTTCCTGGCGGCCCTGGCGTTGCTTGCCCTGACCTTCATCGTTAATACCCTTGCTGAAATCGTGCGTCAGCGCCTGCGCCGCCGCTACAGCAGCCTGTGATGTCTGGAGAGAGACCTATGAAATCCAAATCGAACAGCATCACCAGCTGGTATAAAAGCGGCGCCCCTTGGATCTGGTTAAACGGTGGTGCTGTAGCACTTTCCATGGTGATGGTCGTGGGTTTGCTGGCATTGATTGCGGTGCGCGGATTTGGCCACTTCTGGCCCGCAGATATTCTTCATACCACCATCGTTGACCGCCAGGGCGAACGCCACGCCATTATGGGCGAAGCGGTACGCAGCGAAACGATTCCTGCGGTAATTGCACGGGATAACGGATACACCGTACCGCAGGACGTGCAGCTGGTGACACGTCACCTGATTAAACAAGGTAACCGCGATGTTAACTCGCGGGACTTTATGTGGTACCTCGAGACTGGCATGGAGAAATGGGAATACCCCGACGCGGCGATGGTCATTGAGCGGCGTGAGTGGGGTAACTTTTACGGTTATCCGGTAGAGATTCGTGAAGATGGGAATACCGTGAGCCGCCATGGCAGCAAGGACTTCTGGCACCAACTTGAGGAACGGGCCGAGCGCAGCGTAAGCCTGCACGCGGAGTTGCGCCAGATTGAAAAGGTCGACATCGGCCGGATCAACAATGGGCTGGAACGTCTGCGTTTGCGCGAGCGGCGTCTGCAACTGGACGGTGTCAGCGGCGCGGCGCTGGCGGAAGCTGAGGCTGATATCGCCGCACGTCGTGCCGAGCTGGATGCCCAGTACCTCACAGTGAAAGCTGAGCGGGACGAACTCGTTAAACTGACCAAGCGCGATTTGTTAGTGGCGGCAACGGCTGATGGTAAGGAAGTGATCATTCCTTTTGAAAAGATTGTGCGCGTTTCCCGCCCGAACGATATGGGTGTGCTGGCGAAGTCGCTTCAGTACCTTGAGCGGTTCTGGGCGTTTTTGACGGAGGAACCACGCGAAGCTAATACGGAAGGCGGCATCTTCCCGGCCATCTTCGGCACCGTCACCATGGTCATCGTCATGTCCATCATGGTGACGCCCTTTGGCGTGCTGGCCGCAATTTATCTGCGCGAATATGCGCGGCAGGGATTGGTGCTGCGCTTGATCCGAATATCGGTTTACAACCTGGCGGGTGTGCCATCTATCGTTTATGGCGTTTTTGGTCTGGGCTTTTTTGTTTATTTCCTGGGCGGCAACATTGATCAGCTGTTTTACCCCGAATCGCTGCCGGCGCCGACCTTTGGTACACCGGGGCTCTTCTGGGCTTCACTGACCCTCGCGTTGCTGACCTTGCCAGTGGTGATCGTGTCGACGGAAGAAGGTCTGGCGCGCATCCCCAGCACCATTCGTCAGGGCAGTCTCGCGTTGGGAGCAACCAAGGCGGAAACCTTATGGAAAGTAGTAGTACCTCTGGCAACACCCGCCATGATGACCGGCCTGATCCTGGCTATCGCCCGGGCGGCGGGCGAGGTGGCCCCGTTGATGTTGGTTGGTGTGGTGAAACTGGCTCCGACCCTACCCATTGACGGTAATTATCCTTACCTGCATCTGGATCAGAAAATCATGCACCTGGGCTTCCACGTGTACGACGTGGGCTTCCAAAGTCCAAGTGTTGAGGCTGCGCGTCCGTTGGTCTACGCCACCTCTCTGGTTCTGGTGATGTTGATCATTATCCTGAATATTGCAGCCATCAAAATCCGGAACAATCTGCGTGAAAAATATCGCAGCGCGTCCGATTGATAAGCGGAACATGACTATGTTAGATACTCCCGAACTGGAATCCATATCCACTCCTCATCAGACAGCTGGGCGGCAGGACGCTAAAGCCGCCGTCGACACGGCCACCATTCGGTCTCACTCACAGGCAAACACGACTATGTCATTGACCAATGAAGCGATCAAACTGGAAGTAAAGAACCTGAATCTCTACTACGATAAAAAGCGGGCATTGAATGATGTCAGTCTGGCCATACCGGAAAAAAAAGTTACCGCGTTTATTGGTCCGTCGGGTTGTGGTAAATCCACTTTGCTGCGTTGCTTCAACCGTATGAATGATCTGGTCGACAGCTGTCGCATTGAAGGCGAAATTCTGATGGGAGGGAAAAACATTTATGACAAAGATGTCGATGTGCCGGAATTGCGCCGACAAGTGGGCATGGTGTTTCAGAAACCGAATCCATTTCCTAAATCCATTTATGAAAATGTTGCGTACGGCTTGCGCCTGCAAGGTGTGAAATCCCGCCGCGTGCTGGATACGGTGGTGGAAAATTCGCTGCGCGGTGCTGCCTTGTGGGATGAAGTAAAAGATCGTCTGCATGACAACGCATTCGGTTTGTCCGGTGGCCAGCAGCAGCGTCTGGTTATCGCGCGCGCGATTGCTATTGAACCGGAGGTTATCCTGCTCGATGAACCTGCATCAGCGCTGGACCCCATCTCTACTTTAAAAATTGAAGAGCTTATTTACGAATTAAAAAATAAATACACCATTGTGATCGTCACCCATAACATGCAACAGGCAGCACGGGTTTCGGACTATACGGCCTTTATGTACATGGGCGATCTGGTGGAGCACGGCGCAACAGATGAACTCTTCACCAACCCGGCGAAGAAACAAACTGAAGATTACATTACCGGTCGTTACGGTTGAGGCGGAGGCACAAGATGGATATCACCAGTCATACTCATCATATTTCCCAGCAGTACAACATTGAGCTGGACGATATCAGAAAACATCTGTCGGAAATGGGCGGGATGGCCCAGCGCCAGGTGAATGATGCGATCCAGGCGCTGATCGATGCAGATCTGGAAAAAGCTGAGCAGGTGGTGCGGGCGGATAAAAGTGTTAACCAGATGGAAATTTCCATTGACGAAGAGTGTGTACGGATTCTGGCGCGCCGCCAACCTGCCGCCAGCGATCTGCGGCTGGTTATTGCTGTAACCAAAGCAATTACGGATCTTGAGCGCATCGGTGACGAAGCGACCAAGATCGCGCGTCAGGCCATTGCGTTGAATCGCGATGGCGTGGCTCCGCGAGGCTACGTGGAGGTGCGTCATATTGGTGGTTACGTATCAAGAATGTTACAGGATGCGCTGGATTCCTTCGCCCGGCTTGATATGGATATGGCCCTGCACGTGGTGCAGACCGACAAGATGGTCGATATGGAATACGGTACCGCCATGCGCGAGATGATTACCTTCATGATTGAAGATCCACGCAGCATCACCCGCGTATTGAACATCATGTGGTCATTGCGGGCGCTTGAACGCATTGGGGATCATGCTCGTAACCTGGCGCAATACGTGATTTACCTGATCAAAGGCCGTGATGTGCGGCACTCCAGCGTGGATGATATCGCTGAGCAAATCCAATCCGAATAGTTTCTGCAGCACCTCTCCCTGGCGGTACGGATCAGTTATCCTGATCCGTACCGACCGCCTTGGAACATTTCTGTCGCCGGTAAGTTAGACACGGCACAAGCTTGCCTTGTTGGCGTTCCGCTCTTCATAATGTGATCGTTTTTTCTTCGGTCACTGTAGCTTTCTTTTAGCTGCATCCTCTCGATATAATGCATATACATAATATTAATAGGCTAAATAAACATGTTAGATGCCGGGCGTAATCTCACTTACCAACTCACTCACCAATTGGGTGCCGCCATTATTCAAGGGCACTACGCGGTTGATAAACCCTTTCCTACAGAAGCTGAGTTATCCCAACAGTTCAATATCAGCCGCAGCGTTACGCGCGAAGCCGTTAAGATGCTGACCGCCAAGGGGCTCATCGCATCCCGCCCCCGGCAGGGGATTCGCGTAATGCCGAGCACCCATTGGAACATGTTTGATCCCGATGTTCTGGGCTGGACACTGAATTCCCGGCCCTCGTTGGAGTTGTTAAAAGAGTTCACGCAGTTACGTCTGGCCATTGAGCCGGAAGCTGCGGCCCTGGCGGCGGAGAATCACCAGAACGAGGCTTTGATCAAACCTATCGGCGCTGCTCTGGCCCGGATGAAGGCGGCCGATGAAGGCGCGGATGATCCACTGGAAGCTGATATCGACTTCCATTGTTCCATCCTGGCAGCCAGTAATAATCGTTTTTTCTTTCAGTTACGCGATTTTATCCAGGTCGCATTGCGGGTAAGTATCGCCAGCACCAATCAATTAAAAGGCGTGCTCAATGCCAATTATGATGATCATAAGAAAATTTATGATGCCATCAGCGCAGGCAAGGCAGATGCGGCGAATGCGGCGGTCCGGTCACTGCTAGTCGAAGCTCAGCAGCTGATCAACAACTCCATCAGCAGCCGTAAATCCTGAGGCATGTCCCGTTGGCAGGCTCGCGATGACGATTCGCCTGCACGTGATGTACGACTTCCCTTGAATATACCGATTGGATTCTGTCAGGATGCGTTCGCCGTTTTGGATGGTGGCACCCATCCGCAGGACCCAAACCACCTGTGGTAAAGTCGTGCCAGCCCCGTACAGCACTTGGGTAACGCGGGCGAATGAGGGGAAATGAGTCCGGGATCATGAGGCGCGGCATTGTCAGGTCGATAAACAAGCGGTATGCCCCAGCCTGATAGAAATCCGGTTTCAGCCAAAGCCAGCGGCGACTGAACGTCGCGGGAGTTAATTACATGTACAGCTATTCAACCCATCAGGGTTACACGCGCTATGCCAGCCTGGCCGGACGCACGGTGTTTATTACCGGCGGTGCGAGTGGCATTGGGGCAAGTCTGGTGGAAGCCTTCGCCGTGCAGGATGCGACGGTGGCCTTTGTGGATATCGATCAGCAAGCCGCCACTGCTTTGTGCGATGCACTGGAGGCGCAAGGATTAAAACGGCCCTGGTTTGCCACGTGTGATGTAAGTGATATTGCGGCGCTTCGCGTAAACATCCTGGCAGCGCAGCAAGCGCTTGGCGATATCACCGTTCTTATTAACAATGCTGCAGACGATCAACGTTATGACGTGCGCACATTAACCGAGCAGCAGTGGCTGGATGGCCTGGCCGTTAATCTGCATCCGGCTTTTTTTGCCGCACAAACCGTACAGCCCATGATGAGCGCGCAGGGTGGTGGGTCGATTTTGAATATCAGTTCCATCAATACCCAGTTCGGTCCACCGAATCTGGCGAGTTACATTACCGCCAAGGCGGGTATGCTGGGAATCACCAAGGCGCTCGCAACAGACTTTGGCAGTGACAATATTCGTGTGAACTCCATCTTACCCGGCTGGGTAGCGACTCCCAAACAACTGGAAAAGTGGCTGACGCCGGAGCAGGAACAGGAATGGATGAAACGGGTATGTTTGAAAAAACGCCTCGGGGTTCATGATGTGGCCAAGATGGCTTTATTTCTTGCATCCGATGACGCGGCCATGATCACATCACAACAATTTGTGGTTGATGGCGGCCGCGCATAATTTTTATAAAAACAATGGGATGTCTAAACATCCGAGCAATAACTAGGCAAGGGAAATAAAAAATATACAGTGATGTCAACACAACTAACGAGGAAAAGACGTGAACCTTAATTCGCTTGATATAGCGGTGTTTTGCCTTTACGGCATTGCGCTAGTTTTTATTGCCTGGTGGGTATCCCGCGAAAAAGCCGGTCATCAAAAAAATGCAGAAGATTATTTTCTTGCCAGTAAATCACTTCCATGGTGGGCAATCGGTGCTTCACTGATTGCGGCCAATATTTCCGCTGAACAAATTATCGGTATGTCCGGTTCGGGCTTTGCTATCGGTATGGCTATTGCGTCTTATGAATGGATGGCTGCGATTACGTTAATCATTGTGGGTAAATATTTCCTGCCGATTTTTCTTAAGAAAGGCATCTATACCATGCCACAATTTCTTGAGGATCGTTACGATCACCGGGTGAGAGTGATCATGGCGGTGTTCTGGCTGGGTGTTTATATCCTGGTGAATCTGACATCAATTCTTTGGCTGGGTGCATTGGCTATTAATGCCATTACCGGCTTTGATATGGTTTACGGACTTATCTTCCTGGCCGTTTTCTCGATTGGATATTCTATTTACGGTGGCATGAAAGCGGTTGCTCTGACCGATATTATCCAGGTAGTGCTGTTAGTTTTTGGAGGCTTTTTGGTTTCCTATCTGGCACTGGACAGAATTGCTGACGGAAACGGAGCCTGGCAAGGCTTTTCAATTTTGCTCGCCGAAATGCCGGAAAAATTTGACATGATTCTGGATGAATCCAATCCCAATTATGTGAGCCTGCCGGGCTTGTCGGTATTGCTTGGCGGTATGTGGGTGATGAACTTTTCCTATTGGGGCTTCAACCAATACATCACCCAGCGGGCGCTGGCGGCCAAGAGCCTTGCAGAAGCACAAAAAGGTATTGCGTTTGCGGCTTACCTGAAATTACTGATGCCCGTCATAGTGGTTATCCCAGGTATTGCGGCGGCCATGCTGGCTCCGGATCTCGCCAAGCCAGATCAGGCATATCCGGAGATGATGAAGCTGGTACCACACGGGTTGCTCGGGATCACTTTTGCTGCCTTGGTAGCAGCCATTGCCTCGTCGCTGGGTTCCATGACCAACAGTATCTCTACGATTTTCACCATGGACATTTATAAGCAATTGATTAACCCGAATGCCTCGGACAAGAAAACCGTTTTCGTGGGCCGGTCGGTTGCCTTGCTCTCCATGATCGTCGCTGTCATTGTGGCCAAGCCGCTGTTGGGTAATCTGGACCAGGCCTTCCAATATATTCAGGAATTCACCGGCTTTTTCACGCCGGGTATTGTGGTCATATTCCTGCTGGGCTTCTTCTGGAAGAAAGCGACTGCATCATCAGCATTAGCTGCAGCGTTAGGGTCGTTTATTCTTTCCACGCTCTTTTATTTCCTGTGGCCTGAATTGCCATTCATGGATCGTGTTGGTCTGGTCTTTATTTTATGTGCCATGTTAGCTGTCATCATCAGTCTGCTTGCGGGCGGCAAAGATCAGGAAAAAGCCGTTGATCTTAAGGGAATAGAATTTAATACACAGCCGTCATTTAATCTCGCGGCGGCGGGAGTCGTTATGATACTTATTGCGCTCTATGCTGCCTGGTGGTAAATGCGATACGCCCCTTTCGAGGGGCGTTTTGTTGTTCTTTGTGTGGGGGTAGCACATGTCTCACTTTTTATTACTTGAAACAATTCCCTGCAAAAATATTCTGGGTGAAGGTGTTCAGTGGAACCCGAAGGACCAGTGTGTGTGGTGGACAGATATTGCTGCTGCAAAGCTCTACCGTTACTCTCCCGCTCAGAAAAAACTGGATGCATGGGATACACCTGAACCCCTGGGATGTTTTGCCTTTGTTGAAGGTGATTCACGATTGTTGCTGGCACTGGCAACCGGGTTCGCATGGTTTGATCTTGAGTCACATAAATGTGAGTGGATAGCACGGCCGGAACTTACAATAGCCGGTAACCGTTTCAATGATGGTCGGGTTGATCGTCAGGGGCGCTTCTGGTCAGGTACGACAGTGGAGCAACAACACGTGGATGGTCAGGTTGCTGCACTTTATTGTCTGGATCAGCAGCAGCAAGTAACACGGCATCTTGAAGGATTGAAAATCTCTAACACCTTGTGCTGGAGTCCGGATTCAAAAAAGCTTTATCACGCCGATTCGCCAAATCACCGGATTGATGTTTATGATTTTGATCCACAAAAAGGCCAGCTCAGTAATAAAAAAATCTTTGCGCAAGTGCCGCCTGGTATTGAGCCGGATGGTGCCTGCATCGATGCAGAAGGTTATCTGTGGAATGCCCAGTGGGGTGGGGGACGCGTCGTGCGTTATTCACCGGCCGGTGATGTTGAGCGTGTGTTGAATCTTCCGGTCACGCAACCGACCTGCGTAGCATTAGGCGGCCCGGATATGAACTGGTTGTTTGTTACCAGTGCGCGAAAAGGATTGAATGAAGCGCAATCAGAAGCGCAGCCAGATGCCGGTGCGTTGTTTATTTATCAGACTGACGTAAGCGGATTGCCAGAGGAATGGTATCGTCCTGAGTGAGTTCTGATACCTTGTAATATTTGGAAAGGCAAGGTAGTGTTTCGCGTTCCCTAGCCACGGACCAGACCTTGGAGAAGCATGTATGGAATCCACTGTGCTGAATACGGATTATCCGGAGTCGGACAAAATTGTACTGGAACTTTATTATCATGGCTTTCCAGTCATCGTCTCTCCCGAAGAGACGCCCTTTGAAATCGGGCGCAATGACACCAGCGCCGGTTTATCAGTCAGTTCTGAATTTGCATCGCGCAAACATTGCGCCGTGGAATTTCATGGCGGTAAATTTATGTTGCGGGATTTCAGCCGTAACGGTACGTTTATTCAACTCAGTCTCTCGCAGAGTTTCCGTATCCAGAATGAATCCACCCCGTTAATTGGCAATGGCTGCTTCAAATTAGGTGCGGCAATCAATAGCGATGGTGATGATGGCGAGCGCATTTTATTTAAAATAAAAACCCGTTCCACGCGCGCGCCCGGTGCGTAATCACACTCTTCCATCTGCGCTTACTCTATCCATGTTAATGCTCAACGGCAGGTGTTATGACTACTGAAGTGTTTCCTGCCGACTATTACAACCCGCAACATGCCCGCGATATTGTTTTCCTGCTTGATCATTATGCGCGTGACCCCATGGGCGGAGGTGAGCCGTTAGATGACGGGGTGGCGCAACGCATTGTCGGCGAACTTGCACGGCGATCATTTGCATTCACCGTATTATGTTATGTCGATGGTGAGGCGGCCGGGTTGGTTAACTGTTTTGAAAGTTTCTCGACTTTTACAGCGCGCCCGTTGATCAATATTCATGACATTGTAGTGCGCAAAGAATATCGCGGCAGGAATCTCAGCAGTGCAATGCTGGAGTGTGTTGAAGCCATTGCGAGGCAAAAAGGATGTTGCAAGCTTACCTTGGAAGTGCTCGAAGGCAACACGGTGGCTCAATCAGCGTATAAAAAATTTGGTTTTGCAGGTTACGAATTGGACCCGCGCATGGGCGCCGCTTTGTTTTGGCAGAAGTGGCTATAGAAGTAGCTATAGGAAGTAGCTATAAGAGTCGCTTCATACGAACCCCGACCACTGCAGCAACCACAATCCTGCCGTCACTGTGATCATTGCAATCAGCGTTGTCAGCACAATGATATTGGCGGCCAGTTTTCCGTTGCCTCCCATGGCCTGTACCATCACGAAGCTGGCCGTGGCCGATGGTGAGGCCGCGAGCAGGAAGATGATGGCGAGACTTTCACCGCGTGTTCCGAGGCTGATGGCGATGGCGCAGGCAATGACGGGGGAGAGCACAAGCTTCCACAAGGATGCCATCAGCGCTGCCTGGTCGGGGCGGCGCAATTGCTTTAGATTCAGCGCCCCACCGATACAGATTAACGCCAGCGGCAGCACCATTTGTCCCAGATAATTTGCGCTGTCCAGCACCACAGCCGGTAAGGTTACGCCGATACCGTTAACGATAAATCCCGCACCAATAGCGATAATCAACGGGTTGCGCAGGATACCTCGCCAGGTTTTATGCCACGTGGTGCCGCCATTGCTATTGAGGCTGCGGTTCAAGGTATAGACTGACAGCAAGTTGAAGAGCACCACCGTCATGGCCACTGGTAATGCAGCAATTGCCAGACCTTGTTCGCCATAAGCGTTGGCACAGAACGCAAGACCCGTGATCACGAGGTTGCCGCGAAACGCGCCTTGTACAAAAACGCCTTCATCCCGCGAATCCTGCACGTGCCAGCGCGCCGTTAATTGTGTCAGTCCGAACACGGTTAATGTCATCAGCCCCATCGCCAGCAATAGATTTATATCGGCGAGGCGGGAGAAATCCGTGGTGGCGCTGCTGATAAATAACAACGTCGGTAAGCCCAGGTTAAACACCAGTTTCGATGCGGTATCAATAAACTCGTCGGTAATAGTTCCCCGCCGCCGTAATACCATTCCGATCAACACCATCAAGAAAATGGGTGCAGTCACAGAAAATGCAAAACTGAATGTGGCTATGGCAGGCGTGTCAGGCACGGGTTATCTCCGGAGAATCTTGAAGCCGTTCATCATGTTTTCATACTTGTGACACTATAGAAACGCAGGTGATCTATGGCCGCAACAGAGCGATGGCGCTGTGAGGATTGAGCAGGAGGCGGGGAGTAATATTGCCGGCGTACATTGGGTAATTGCGGGGTTACTGGTTGTTACCCTAACCCCGCAATGAACAAGCTCTACAATATCAAGATGTTATTCCGGTACAACAAACGGGAAATATTCTTTCGCGTTATTAAAGCTGATATCGCTGATCATCTTGCCGACCATCTTCGTATCGTTTGGCACCAGACCTTTTGCCATATCGCGTCCCAATATCCCACACAGAATGCGACGGAAATATTCGTGACGGGAGTAGCTCAGGAAGCTGCGGCTGTCCGTGAGCATACCAACGAAACGGCTCAACAAGCCTAACTGGCTGAGCGCTTCGATCTGGCGAGTCATGCCGTCCATTTGATCGAGGAACCACCAGCCGCTGCCGAACTGGATCTTGCCGGCGGCCGAACCGTCCTGGAAGTTGCCGATCATGGTGCCGATCATTTCGTTATCGCGCGGATTCAGGTTATACAGAATGGTTTTGGCGAGACGATTTTCACTGTCGAGACGGCCGAGGAATTTTGCCAGTGGCTTGGCATAGTTGTGGTCGCCGATAGAATCAAAACCGGTATCGGGACCCAAGGTGCGGAACAGACGCGGGTTGTTGTTACGAATCGCACCAATGTGGAATTGTTGCACCCAGCCTTTGGCGTGATCTTGCAGCGCAAATTCCACCATCATAGCCGATTGGAATTTTTCAATTTCTTCCGCATTTAATTCACTGCCACCGCGAATCTTGGCGAAGATCGTTTTGATTTCCGCTTCGGTGTAATCCGCTGCGTAAACAGTTTCGAGGCCATGGTCAGAGAGGCGGCAACCATTTTCATGGAAGTAATCATGACGCTTGTTCAACGCGGTCATCAGATCATCAAAGGTGCTGATCTGGGTATCGCTTACACTCGCCAGACGGTCCAGATAAGCGTTGTAATCTTTTGCACTTTCAACCGCCATGGCGCGGTCCGGCCGCCAGGTGGGGAGCATGGCACTGCCGAACGATTTATCGGCGGCAACAGCTTTGTGATGTGCAAGATCGTGAATCGGGTCATCAGTGGTACACACCAGCTTTACTTTGGCCTGAGTCATCAAACCACGTGCGCTGAACTCCGGGGTGGCAAGCATTTCGTTACACTCATCCCAGGTACGTTTTGCGGTGGACTTATCGAGCAGGCGGTCAGTGATGCCGAAAGGCTTGCGCAGTTCAAGGTGGGTCCAGTGGTACAGCGGATTACGCAGCGTGTAAGGAACTGTCTCACACCATTTTTCAAATTTTTCCCAGTCGCTGGCATCGCCGGTGCAATAACGCTCGTCGACACCATTGGAGCGCATGGCGCGCCACTTATAGTGATCGCCTGCCAGCCAGACCTCATAAAGGTTTTTAAATTGCTTGTTGTTGCCGACCTGCTCGGGATGCAGATGGCAGTGATAATCAATGATAGGTAAGTCTTTCGCGTAGTCGTGGTAGAGCACACGCGCCTGCTCTGTATCAAGCAGGAAGTCGTCATGAATAAAGCTCATTCTCTCAGTTCCTCACAATATACTTGTGCTCTAGCCACGCAAGGATGCTGGATACAACACCGTATAAGTCGATTTAGGAGTACCGAAATTCGCCGATACCTCCGTCCGACCTTTTATAACCGGAACAAAGGTATTGCTGAAGGGGTTTATCTGCCAGAGTATTAATAAACCTCAAAATGCACCTCTCAATGTGCATCTCAACGAAAAACAGGTAATTCCATGGTTGATTTTATACGTCGGCGTTGATGAACCGCTGACGCAGGTTAGGCTTGTTTGCGGCCTGTTCCCCTCTTTGTGGTTATGCAAACCTGCCTGATAAAACGTGCACAGGCGGTTTCGCTGCTATGCTGCAGCTAGTGCGCCAGTCTACCTTGTGACGCGGAAAATACCAACCGCGGAAGGGGGCTGAAACGCACAGAAAATCGTTGATGGGTAGTACTTTTTCACATGCCACTAATAACAACAATGATCTCAATACACACTCGCAAGACATACATTCAGAGGAAAAAATGAAGATACCAATGTTGATCATGGCCGGACTATTGATGCTTGGCTGCCAGTCGGACAAGCCCTCGGTAGAAAACGGGTTATCCACGCGGCAACCTGTTCCGGTGAGTCTGGTTACTGAAAATGCGACACCTGAAACACGCTCACTCTTCGCGTTCTTAAGGGAGCAGGCAGATAAACCTATCCTGTTTGGTCACCAGCACGAAACGACCCAGGGACTGACTATCCAGACGACCGACGGAACCCAATCAGATACCTTCAATGCCGTGGGCGATTTCGCGGCGGTATATGGATGGGACACGCTGTCGATCATTGCCCCAAAGATCGAAGGCGACATCGTTGAGCAGGCCCGCAAAGCTTATGCGCGCGGTGGCATTATTACCGTCAGCACACATCCGGATAACCCTCTGACGGAGCAACAGAAGGCGCCGGATAACTGGCCTGTGGGCACCTCATGGGATCAGACAGCAGCGGTGGTTGCAGCGCTTCCCGGTGGGGAGGCCCATGAAACCTACGTAGGCTATCTTGATCAGGTGGCGGATTGGGCGCATAACCTGCGTGATGACGCAGGTGTGCTGATTCCGGTGGTGTTCCGTATTCTCCATGAAAATACCGGCAGCTGGTTCTGGTGGGGAGCTACGCAATCCACGCCAGAGGAATATAAGGCGCTGTATCGCTTTACCGTGGAATACCTGAGGGATACCAAAGGCGTGAAGAATTTCCTTTACGCTTATTCGCCCAATAATTTCTGGGAGGTGACAGAGGCGAATTATCTGGAACGGTATCCCGGGGATAACTGGGTGGATGTGCTCGGTTTTGATACCTATGGTCCGGCCGAAGATAACGCTGACTGGTTCGCCAACGTGGTGGCCAATGCCGCCCTGGTCGTGCGTATGGCAGAGGCTCGCGGTAAGGTGGCGGTTATCTCAGAGATAGGTATTCGGGCTCCGGACATTGAAGCGGGGAAGGTGGATAACCAGTGGTATCGCAAGCTGATCAGTAGCCTTAAAGCGGACCCGCACGCGCGGCGGATTTCCTTTCTGCTGGTGTGGCGTAACGCACCCGAAGGTGTCACTGGGCCGGACGGCCAGTCAGTGCCTCATTATTGGGTGCCCACCAACCGCCCCGAGAACATCAACAACGGTACGCTGGAGGATTTCCGGGCGTTTTACGCCGATGAATTTACCGCGTTTAACCGAGATATTTCTGGTGTATACGACATCCCCACCAAGGCGCAGTAACACGCGCTGCATTCGGCGGCCCAGCGACTTCAGCGGGGCCGCATCTTCCTTTAAATCCTTGGGTAAAATTCTGTTAACTTGTATGACAATATTACCTTATCGGGTAAGATCCGGGTCTGTATAACAATAACGGCTGAGGAGGCTACGCTTATGAAACGTCTGAAGAATCACCTGCGCAACCTGGTCATGACGACCGGTTTGCTCACTGCCACCGCCATGGCGGCGCCGGTTGACCTGACCGTAAACGCGGACCAGCCAGGTCCGGTGATCAATAAAAACATCTACGGTCAATTCGCTGAACACCTGGGCCACGGTATCTATGAAGGTATCTGGGTCGGTGAAAAATCCAAGATCCCCAACACCCGCGGTTTTCGTAAAGATGTCGTTGCAGCGCTTAAGGACCTCCAGGTTCCTCTGATCCGTTGGCCGGGCGGTTGCTTTGCTGACGAATATCACTGGCGTGATGGCATCGGCCCGCGCAACAAGCGCCCGGTGAAGGTCAACACCAACTGGGGCGGTGTGGAAGAAAACAACGCGTTCGGCACCCACGAGTTTTTTGAACTGGCGGAAATGCTGGGTTCCGAGGTATATGTCAACGGTAACCTGGGCACCGGTACACCGCAGGAAATGGCTGAGTGGCTGGAGTATATGACCTCCGATACCAATTCCACCCTCGCACAGCTGCGCCGCAAGAATGGTCGCGATAAGCCATGGCGTGTTCACTACTTTGCCGTTGGTAACGAAGCCTGGGGATGCGGTGGCAACATGACTCCCGAGTACTACACCGATCTTTACAAGCACTACGCCACCTTCCTGAAGACGCCAAAGGACAATACGCCTAAATTCATTGCCAGTGGCGGTCATTCCGAAGATACGAAATGGGCCGAGCATCTGACCGGTAACATCGTGACCAACCACGGACTGAAATTTGATGCGGTAAGTTTTCACTACTACACCTTGCCCAAAGGTGATTGGGAAACCAAAGGCGCTGCGATTGATTTCCCGGAAACCGAGTGGATTTCAACCTTCGCTCAAACCATGCGGATGGATGAATTCATTCGTAACAACAAAGTGGTGATGGACAAGAATGATCCGCAAAAACGTGTTGGTTTTTATGTTGATGAGTGGGGTACCTGGTACGACCCGCAGCCAGGCACCAACCCCGGCTTCCTGCGTCAGCAGAACACCTTGCGCGATGCGTTGGTAGCCGCCGTTAACTTCAATATCTTCCATGCGCACGCCGATCGTGTGCACATGACTAACATCGCGCAGATGATCAACGTGCTGCAGGCTATGATCCTCACGGATAAAGAAAAGATGGTGTTGACCCCGACTTACCATGCGTACCACATGTTTATTCCGTTCCAGGATGCAACGTCTATTCCGGTGAATTTCAAATCCCCCGACTACACCGTGGGTGATACTTCAGTACCGGCGATCAGCGCATCAGCAGCACGGGGTAAAGATGGCAAAATCTACCTTGCTCTGGTTAACATCAATCCGCAGTCGGCCGCTGATGTCAGTGTAGCCCTGCAGGGTGTTAAACCTGGCTCGGCGTCAGGAAGATTGCTGACAGCAGATGCGATGGACGCTCACAACACCTTCACCAATCCCGACGCGATTAAACCTGTGGCTTATAGCGCGAACGTCAAAAACGGTAAGGTAAACGTTAATCTGCCGGCTAAATCTGTAGTAGTACTTGCTTTAGATTAATTCTGTTGCTCGATGGCTGCTTCGGCAGCCATCGATATTTCCGCAGCAGATAACGCAAAAAGACCGCCCCCGGTTCCCTCGATATCCCTCATTCAAAATCTTCATTCCCTCTCCCAGGCTTGCTATCGAACGCCGACAACAACGCGTGATTATGTCGATGACCGGTCAATTCGAAGCTTATGTGCCCATGCGCACTGAATTGTGCTGGCGGTCGTGTTTGTTTTGTCACTTGTGATTTTTGCAGCGCCACGATGCATTTGATCCGCAGCTGTACAAAATTTCTATCTACATTCGCAGCTAACATTTCAAACGCACAACCCAAACGATTGGGTGGTGGGGAAAGTAGGTTGATGTATACAAAAAATAATGTCCGGACGTCTATTTTCCTGGTGCGGTTCCTCGCGGTAATCCTGCTGGTGATATCCATCTCGGTGCTGGCTGCATGGCATGAGGCCCAGCGCGTAACCGCAGTTTATTCCGCGTTGCGTACCATGGCTTACACCACCGCAATCGGCTTACTGCTGAGCGGGATTGCGCTGCTGGCTGTTAGTTGGCGAAAGGTTGTAATGACACGCGTGTTCGCGGCAATGATCGTGGCTGGTGCGCTGGTTATGTTGCTGGAGTTGCACTGGTTTCCGCAGCTGGCGATCAACCTGCAGCTGTTGTCACTGTTTGCGGATGTGTCTTCTCCACCGGTCTCTATGGCTTGGATTACCGCCGTTAACTTTGTGCTGACCGGCAGCGCTTTGTTTCTGTTGAGCGCCCCTGCACCGCGTGCTCCATCCATTTTTGTCGCATTTTTTATTGGCGTTGTTGCCGCCACTATCGCCATCATTGGATTGTTAATTCATTTCTTAGGCCATTTGCCGGCATTCGACTGGATGGTCATTCAGATGGCGCTGCCCACAGCGGCGGGATTCATTGTGCTAATTGCCGCCTTGCTGGTCTATGCACAGACCGCGCTTCGTGCCGCATTCAAACAACTGAATTTTTTCGGTCATATTCTGGTGGCATTTGGTTTTATGGGACTGGTTTATATCGCCACCGGGACCATCGTACTAGCTCAGGTGGACAGCATGATCGCCATGATTAATCAGCCTCCAGGTACGCTCGCGCTGCAGCGGGAAATAACGGTAGTTCAGGCTGATGCAAAACAAATGATTGTGTTCAGTCTCACTGGATTTCTGAGTCTCGGATTATTAGCAGCCTATCTGGTAACGCGGCGTTTGAGCAGGCAGTTTCAGCAATTGCGCCAGGCCATGCTGGACATTGCCCACCGGCGCGGGGAGGTGAAGATTCCGTTTCTGAATAACATGCAGGAAGTCGGCGATATGGCGCGGGCGTTGGCGGTGTTTGCTGCGAATATGCAGGCGACCCAGCGCATGGAAGAGCGGATGCGACAAATTATTGAGGCTGCGCCGAATGGTATTGTGATGGTGAATGATCAAGGACTGATAGAAGTGGTGAATCGCCAGACTGAAGTGATCTTCGGCTACGACCGGAACGAATTGCTCGGCCAGCCCATCGAAAAACTTATACCCACTAACGCAAAACAACATCATCCAGGTTATCGCGAAAAATATTTTCTCGACTTATCACCACGCGCAATGGGGGCCGGGCGTGATTTGTACGGGTTGCATAAAGAAGGCAATGAATTTCCGGTGGAGATTGGTCTGGCTCCGATCACCACCGATGATGGAATGAAAGTATTAGCGTCTATTGTGGATATCAGTGAGCGAAAAAAATCCGCGCAGTTGCTGATGGCCCATCAGCGGGATCTGGAAAAATCGAATCGCGAACTGGTCCGCGCCAATAAGGAACTTGAAACATTTGCTTATGTTGCCTCCCACGATCTTAAATCACCCTTGCGCGGCATTGCGCAGTTGTCCAGCTGGATTGATGAGGATTTGCAGGCGCAGGAGTATGACAGTGTGCCGGGTCATACGAAGCTCTTACGCAGTCGGATCACGCGGATGGAAACCTTATTGGATGATTTGCTGATTTTCTACCGCGCTGGGAAAGTCGATACCAATCAACGCGTGGTTGACGTAAAGCATATGGCCACAGAATTGTTCGAGATGCAGAACCTGAAACAGGGTCTGCAACTTATCCTCGAAGAAAATCTACCTACCTTTACAACGCTCGCCACACCTTTTGAGCAGGTGCTGCGTAATCTGTTATCCAATGCAATCAAACACCATGATAAAGATGAAGGGTTGATTCGTATCAGCTGCCGTGTAGTGGACTCACACTATTTTGAGTTCAGTGTCTACGATGATGGTCCGGGGATTCCTGAACAGTATCAGCAGCGCATATTCGGTATGTTTCAAACGCTCAAGCCGCGTGATGAAGTTGAGGGCAGTGGGATGGGGCTGGCGTTGATTAAAAAAATCATCGAAAACTATGGGGGTGAAATCAACGTGCACTCCGTTGGCCGCGGCACCTGCTTCATATTTACCTGGCCTCAGAACTGGGAGATAAACAATGAGTGATCCGATCCACCCACAGCGCCAGAATGCATCGACGAGACCAGTCAGTTTACTGATTGTGGATGACGATGATATTGACGCGACGGCATTAAAGCGTGCGCTGCAGAAACTCAAGTTGCTGAATCCGCTGTATCGAGCCACGGACGGTATAGAAGCTATCGAGCTGTTACGCGCGGGTAGCATTCCCAAACCCTACATCATTCTGCTCGATATCAACATGCCACGCATGAACGGCCTGGAATTTCTTGAGACGTTGCGGGCCGACCCGGAGCTTACGCATTCCATTGTTTTTGTGCTGACCACATCAAAATCCGACGAAGACATTATGGCGGCTTATCGGGAACATGTAGCCGGTTATCTGCTGAAGCAGCGGATGGACAGCGATTTTATGCAGGTGGTTAATCTGTTGGATCACTATTGGCGGGTTATTGAATTACCTGTTACCGAAAAATAGCGCGACGAGGTATTGGGCATGAAGCTTCTATTGATTGACGATGACGAACTGGATCGACAGGCAATTATCCGCACCTTCAAACGCAGTGCCTGGGATATTGACATCATCCAGGCAAGTTCCGCCAACGAGGGGCTGGCGCAGTTTGATAAAACCGATTTTGATGCAGTGCTGCTGGATTATCGTCTGCCGGATATTGATGGTTTGCAGACATTAAAGCTGCTCAACGAACATCCGCATCACCACTCCGCCATTATTATCCTGACGGGTGCTAATGAAGATGAAGATCTTGAGCGGGAATGTATCGAAGCGGGCGCGCAGGACGTGCTGTTTAAATCCGAGATTGCCCATAAGCATCTTACCCGTGCCATTGTGCATGCACGCATTCGTCATTTGCTTGAGCGGGAGCTTCAGGAAAGCCATCAGCGCCTGCGGTTGTTGGCAGAGAACGATTCGCTCACCGGCCTGGCTAACCGGTACTTTTTTGATGAAAGTCTGCGCTCGGCCATTCCTCGGGCAAAGCGCCTGAAAGACCAGCTGGCCTTGCTGTTTCTGGATGTCGATAATTTCAAGATGATCAACGACAGTCAGGGGCATCTGGTGGGTGATCAGATGCTTAAGGAAATCGCACAGCGGTTGCAGGCCGTGGTGCGGACCGGGGACATAGTGTGCCGCCTCGGTGGTGATGAATTCGCGATACTGGCGTACGACTTTGATAATCAGGAAGGCATTGCACAACTGGCACAACGAATTCTTGATGACCTGCGCGTTCCTTTTTATGTAGACGATGTGGAAAACAATGTATCAGTCAGTATTGGCATTGCCACATTTCCAGACTCGGCCGATAACGCGGTGGATATGCTGCGCGCAGCTGATCTCGCTATGTATCGAGCGAAACGCGACGGCCGCAACAACTACCAATTTTTTTCACAGGCGCTGCAGTCGCAAATGCAGGAGCGAATCCGGATGGAAAAAGAACTGCGCGCGGAGCTGCCCACCGAGCATTTTGTTCTGTTTTATCAACCCATCGTGGACGCACAGACATTGGAAATCCGCGGAGCAGAAGGGCTGGTACGCTGGAACCACCCGACGCGCGGAATTTTACCGCCGAACGAATTTATCTCCATCGCAGAAGAAATTGGATTAATCACCGAGATCGATTCAAAAAGCCGCTTACGCGCCTGCCGGCAGTTAGCCAGATGGCGAAAAGAAAAGCGGGTAGATGACAGCTTCAATATAAAATTTAATGTCTGCACGCAATTGCTGACTGATGATGAACTCCATCAGGATATTAAAGACGATTTAATCAACTGCGGTGTGCCCGGCCATTGCGTTGGTCTGGAAATTACCGAATCGGTATTGATTGATAATTTCGAGCGTACCGCAAAGCTGCTCCAGCAGATTCAGTCCTTCGGTCTCGAGATTTCGGTGGATGACTTCGGTACGGGTTATTCGTCCATGGCCTATCTGAAATCCTTGCCCGCGAAAACCCTCAAGCTGGATCGCATTTTTGTGCAAGGTATTCCGGATAACGCCGCCGACTGTCGTATTCTGCGCGCGATGATTGAATTTGCTAAACGGCTGGATTTGACCACCATCGTGGAAGGCGTGGAGACCTGGGAACAGGCGCAGCTCTGCCGTGAATATGGCGCGGATCTGTTGCAAGGCTATTTGTTTTCCAAGCCCGTATCCCCGGAAGCCTTTGAGCAGTTACTTGTGGCCCATAATCCCGGCATATGGCTGGAGCGTCTTTCTATGGCAACTAAATCAATGTCGTCCTCCCGCTGGGTTAATTAGCCAAGCCAGGCTCCCGATCAATTTGTTCTTCTGTTTCTGACGCCGTCGGTGTAGCGGTGCAAGCGCTATCGATTGCGACGGCGGTTGTTTTACAATACCGCTTGTTTTTTATCGGAAAGTTGCGCAGGATCGCAGCCGGGATTCCAATGATTGAGGATTAATTATGTTAGAAACAGCGCTTTCGTCATTATCCGGACTGCCGGCCTTTTTGATCTATTTCGCGGTGGCTATCGCTCTGCTGTTTACGTTCACACTGATTTACACCTGGGTTACGCCGCATAACGAGCTGGAGCTTATTCGTGCAAATAATGCCTCGGCAGCCATCGCCTTTGGCGGAGCGGTAATCGGTTTTGCCTTACCCTTGTCTAGCGCTATCAGCAATTCTCTTTCGCTGCTCGATTGCGCCATCTGGGGCCTGGTGGCGCTGATCGTACAGGTACTTACATTTTTAATGTTGCGTGTGCTGCTCAGACAATTACCCGAACGGATTGCCCAGGGTGAAATGGCCGTGGGAATTTTTGCCGCAGCCAGTGCTATCGCTGTAGGCATATTGAACGCCGCTTGCATGACTTATTGAGGAGCTTGAGATGAAACGCAGTAGAAAAGTCGCCTTGATGTTAATGGTTCCGACCACCACCATGATGCTCGCCAGTTGTGGCGAAGATAAAACCGAAGCGATGGTGTTCAGCAGTCCTGAAGAATGTGCATCGCTGGTAACGAATGCGTCCGCAGAACAATGTTATGCCGACTTTAAAGCAGCTCAGGCTTTGCATCCTCAGGTTGCGCCGAAATACCTGAACAAGAATGAATGCGAAAATGACTTCGGTGCGGGCCAGTGCGAACCAGCGCCTCAGCAACATGCCAGCGGCTCCTTCTTTATGCCGTTGATGATGGGCTACATGGCGGGGCAGATGTTTAATCGGCAGGGCGGTGCTATGCCTAATCAGCAACAGCAGGATCGTCCTGTGGGCGCCAGTGGTGCAGTGGCCGGCGCGGCGGCAAATGCGCGCAACGGCGTGCGAACTCAGCCGCTGTATAAATCCCGCGATGATCGCAGTACGTTTCGCACCGCGACCAATACACCAGTTGCACGGCAAGCGGGTCCGGTAATGGTTCGTCCTTCGCAGGTACAGCCACGGGCTGGCCAGCTCGCGCAGCGCGGCGGCTTCGGCGCGCAGGCGGCAACACGTAACTCATACGGTGGTTAATCCATGAAGCGTGTGGATACTACCGAGCGCCCGCACTGGCGCGATTACGCCGAGAGTGTGGGATTTCATTTCCACACGTTTGATGGCGAACCCTATTGGGACGAAACTGCCTACTATCAATTCACCCTGCAGCAAGTTGAAGACGATCTTGAAGCGCCTACCGAAGAACTCCATGAGATGGCAATGGCGCTGGTGGATGAAGTCGTGCGGGATGCAGAAAAGTTACGCCAGCTGGCTATCCCCGAATTATTCTGGAATCACATTTACAATGGCTGGACCAACGGTGATCCGCATCTGTACGGACGCATGGATTTGGTCTACACAGGCTCCGGTCCCGCCAAGCTGCTGGAGCTTAATTACGACACACCGACCTCGCTGTTTGAAACTGGTTTTTTTCAGTGGGTCTGGCTGGAAGAAAAAATTCAGCGCGGCGAAGTGCCGGCCGAAGCGGATCAATTCAATTCGCTGCAGGATAAACTGGAAGAAGCATTTCGTTCACTGCCATTGCCCCAGCCGTTTTATTTTTCCAGCGTCAGCGAAAATATTGAAGACAAAGGCACTGTTGATTATCTGATGGATATTGCGCAGCAAGCGGGGATGGACACTCGTTACCTTGCGATTGAAAACATCGGTGAGCACGACGGTCAGTTTGTTGATTTGGATGGTTACCCGATTGCCGGTATGTTCAAGTTATATCCATGGGAATTCATGGTTCAGGAAGCGTTCGGTAAAGTAGTTCGTACGTCCAACACCATGTGGTTGGAGCCGAGCTGGAAGATGCTGTTATCCAATAAAGGTATCCTGCCATTGCTATGGCAAAAATATCCTGACCATCCCAATCTCTTGCCTGCTTTTTTTGATGATAAAGCGGAACCGCTGACCAAAGGTTGGGTGCGCAAACCTTTGTTTTCACGCGAGGGTGCAAATGTCGAGCTGATGACCGAAACGGGTGAAAAAATCAGCGCGGCGGGCCCCTACGATGACGGACGATACATTCGTCAGGCGCTGTGTGCATTACCGAAGTTTCGGGATAACCATCGCAACGCTGATTGCTACACTATGATTGGCAGCTGGGTGGTGGGTGACAGCGCGGCTGGCATCGCGATTCGTGAAGACAGCACCTTGATCACCAAAGACAGCTCGCGTTTTTTACCCCACATTATTCTGGACTGATCCATTCTTCCACCGGTTGGGCCGCCAGCCGGTGGAAATCATCACCCCGCTTAATACCAACCCCATCCCCACTATCTGTAACGGCACGGGCAGACTCCCCAGTGCAAGATTCACCAGCAGGGTAAATACCGGAACCATGTTAAATGCAACGGCTGCTCGGTCAGGGCCGAAGGTGTATACCCCGCGCAACCAGAAAATATAAGCCAGCACCGATCCAAAGATCGACATATAGAGCAGGATCATGTGCGTACTGAAACTCAGCGAGGGGATGATAGTTAGCGGATCTTCAATCAACAGTGCGGCAAAGATCAGAGCAATCGCACCGATACTGACCGTCCAGCGCGCGAATTGTAAGGGCGGAATGTGGGCCGCAAATCTTTTGGAGGCAACGCTGTAAAGGCTCCACACAAAGCAGGCCAGTAGCATCCACGCATCACCAATAGCAATGTTCAGTAAACCGAAATCTCCACCGGTAATCACGAGGCTGACGCCGATAAAAGCGATAAGAATTCCCAGGTATTGAAAACCGCGAATGCGTACGGGCAGTAACCATGTGGAGAGTATCAGCGATACCATCGGCGAGAGCGCCATGATTAGCGCAGCGTTAAGCGCGGAGGTGGTATGCAGTGCTGTGAAAAACGCGTAGTTGAATCCAAATACACCGATGATTCCCAGCGGAATTAATACCAGCATATCGGACAGCTGCAGACGCGTTTCAGCCTTGCCCTGAAATAATCGAATAACCAGGAAACCCAGCAGTGCAATACCGAAACGTTCAGCTGCGGCGGTGAGAGCAGGGACTTCATCTGCTATTGCGTGGCCAGCGTTGAAATTACTGCCCCAGAAAAACGTACTGGCAATCACCATGAGCCAGATCAGCGGGCGAGAGGATGTCATGCTGAAGATCAACCTTAAATAAGTCGTGGTTTAGATTTTAGACGTCGCGCGCTACACGACAGGGGTTGCCCATTGCAACAACACCGGCGGGAATTGAGCGGGTCACAATACTGCCTGCGCCGATCACCGTTTTTTCACCGATAGTTACACCGGGCATAACGATAGTCTGGCCGCCCAGCCAGCAGTCATCCCCAATCGTAATCGGTGCAGCTAAAACCTGCCCTGCCGCGCGTGCGACGGCATCCATCGGATGGGTGGTCGTGTACAGGTGTACGCCTGGCCCGAATTTAACGCGCTTACCGATGCGAATATCGGCAGCATCTAGCATCAGGCAATGGTGATTTGCATAGAAGCCTTCGCCGAGATAAATGTGGCTGCCATAGTCGCAGTAAAAATCCGGTTCGATAAAGGGATTATCGGCCTCGGCAAACAGTTGCGCGTACAACAGCTGGCGAGCCTTGCGTTGATCTGCCCGCAGATTATTCAATTGCTGGCACAGATGCTTCGCCCGCTTGCGCGCTGCAAGACGTTCCGGCTCAAAGGGGTTGATAGGCGTTAATTCGGTCAAGGCAGGGCCGCTTGATAAGGCTGGATTTGTGGCAGCAAGTCTAGCAAGATATCGCCGGTCACAGAAGTCAAAAGGTAATGAATCCATGCATGCTGCGCAGATTGCGGTTACGCAATGGCTTAATGACGTTGTCATTGGCTTAAATCTTTGTCCGTTTTCCGGCAAGCCGACCCGTGAAAATCGCGTACGTTTTTATGTCAGCGAGGCTGAAGATGAAGAAATGTTGTTGAGCGAATTACAACAAGAGATGGAGCTGCTGGATAAACATCCGGCCACCGAAATTGAAACAACGCTGGTGATTGTGCCGGATTTGCTGCAGGACTTTTTTGACTACACGCAGTTTTTACATTGGGCCAATCGACTGCTGAAACGCATGGGCTGGCTAGGGGTTTACCAGATCGCCAGCTTCCACCCGGACTATTGTTTTGCCGGTGCTGAGCCGGACGATCCGGAAAATCTGACTAACCGTGCCCCTTATCCTATTGTGCACATCATTCGTGAAGCCAGCTTAACCGAGGCGCTGGAGTATTTTCCCGAGGTGGATGATATCCCCGATAACAATCGCGCCCGGGTCGCCGCGTTAAGCGAAGCGGAACGGCAAATATTGTTTCCCTACTTGTTTCGCGACGCCGTGAAAAAATAAATTCTGTGGGTGTCTCGCGTTAGTTCTTAGTTCACCAGCGTAATCGTGTCTTCGGTGATTAATATTTTACGTTGCTTATACAAGGCGCTTAGCGCGTTTTTATATTTTCCTTTACTGACATGGTACTGGCGATATATCGCGTCCGGCTCACTCTTATCGGTTAACCGGGATACTCCGTCATTGGCGGCCAGATGCGCGAGAATTTTTTCTGCCAATTCGTCTTTGCCTTTGCTGGCTTGTTGCTGCAGACTGAGATCGATTTTGCGGTCAGGGCGGATGTTTTTTATATAGCCCTTTAGTTTTTCACCATACACCAGGGTACGAAATGCATCATCGCGAAAAATTAAACCCAGGTGAGTATGATCGATGACGGCTTTGAAGCCCATATCACTGCGCCCACAGATCAGCAGATCCACTTCCTGATGAACTTTCAAACCACTCGCACGTTCTTCCAGGTGATGGTTCAGACGAGACGAGGCGGTAATGCGATTGGTGTAGCTGTCGAGATAAACCGTCACCACATAAGAACGACCAACTTCCATCGGTTTGTGTTGTTCGTTATACGGCACCAGCAGATCCTTGGGCAGGCCCCAGTCCAGAAACGCTCCCACTGCATTAACTTCCTTTACCTCCAGATGTGCACACTGGCCTACCATCACCTTGGGAGTGAGAGTGGTGGCGATGATGCAGTCCTCGGAATCAAGATAGATAAATACATCCACATCATCGCCAATGTTTGTCGCTTCCGGGACGTAGCGACGGGGCAATAGAATATTTCCGAACTCGCCACCTGCCAGTAACAGGCCCGCATCAATTTGCTTCACCGCCTGCAAGCGGTTCATCTGTCCAATCCTGACCATAATTCAGCCTTTTACATCGAGTATTGAAAGGGGCTAGTTTAGGCCGTTCGTGAGTTTGTGGCCAGTCGGGCCGGCGACGGAAAAGGGGCGGCACAACATAAAAAAAGCCGCATTGATATGCGGCTTAAACGGACTTACACACACTTTTTCGTTGATTGAATATTCACTTAGTAAGGCTGGATCTGTACGTATTCGCTGAAGATTCCGTCAGTATCAAAGGTGGCGATGTAGAACTCATAGTTGCCAGACAAGTTGCCGAGGCTATAGCGATCTACGCTGCCATCGTTGATCTGTACAACGGTGAATTTACTGTCACCTGCTTTTTTGTACTTGATTTCGTAACCACCAATTTCGTCCAGCTCCAGGTAATCACCATTTTCACGCTCATTGGGGATGTACCAGTCCAGCGTTACACCACCAACAACACCTGATCCTACTGAACTGGAAGAGCTGCTGGAGCTTGAAACACTGCTTGAACTTTTAACGCTGGACGAAGAGCTCGAGCTTACCGCAACACTTGATGAAGATTTGCTGCTGGTGCTTGATGAGCTGCTGGAGCTGGACGGATTTGCTGTCCCGGTTGATTGATAACCAAAGACTTCCAATTCCCACAGCGAGTAGCCCCACTCAGTCGCACGCTTGGTTCCATTCAGACGAATGTAACGACCTTCGCCAGAGAATTTCAGGTTGTCGACACCGCCATCGCCTGAAGTGGTGGAGTAGATCGTGGTCCAATTACTACCGTCGCGTGAAGTCTGGATCTGGTAGCCGCTTGCGTAAGCAGTTTCCCAATGTAATTTCGCACCGGTAACTACGTAGTTTTCACCCAGGTCGATGGCGATCCAGTTTTTGTCGGCGGCATTGCTGGCCCAACGAGTTGAGGTGCTGCCATCAACAACTTTCTCCGGAGCAAGACTTGCACTCTCATAGGAAGAAGCGGTAACGGTTTTATTCTGTGAAATTTTGTTCGACTTAGGTGTATAAGCAGAACCATGAACTTCAAAATCCCACAGCGAGTAGCCCCATTCGGTTGCACGTTTTACGCCGTTCATACGGACATAACGCGCAGTACCGGAAACACTCAGCTCATCAATTCCGCCATCGCCATTTTGCGTGGTATATACGGTTGACCAGCTGTTGTTGTCATTGGAGAACTGAACTTCGTAGCCTTTGGCGTAAGCAGTTTCCCAATTTAATTTAACTTTGCTGATGTTGTACTGTGAGCCGAGATCTACAGAGATCCAGTTCTGCGCGGTATGAGCGCTGGCCCAGCGAGTAGAGGATTTTCCATCAAATGCGTTGGACGGACCGAAACCGGCGCCTTCGCTGGTGGAGGCCATGGCGGGCTTGTTCAGTGCAAGGTTGGTATCAGCAAAGGCTGAAAGTGAAGTTAAAGAAACAGCAAAAGAAACAGCATAGAAAAGAAAACGTGAATTTGATGAAGATGTCATATATGCCTCAGGAGTTATCGAAAACTCGCTAGTTCCTGATGACAAGACCCCATCAAGTATCAATAAGCATACCTATGCGGACTGATGCTATCGACCAGGAACGAGCGAAAAAATGAATAGAAATTTTTGAAAGTAACCCTGAGCTATTCATTCATTCGACTCCATTCACCCGCGAAATAGCATCTTGAAAAAACGATGTGGAAAGTACTGCAATTTTCCGTGAAAGTTGTGGTGAATCCTCTGACTCACCTGCATCCCTTGGCGAGTAGATTAGCAGGTCTTTGCCGATGGTCAATTCCCACTCTCTTGCCCGAATCTCAGAAGGGGGTTGATCCAGCTATTGACATGAGAATAAAAAACGTAGCAAAAATTTTGACGGGCTTGCTTTATAACTACTAACAAAATTAACGGAAAAAAATACGCGAAGTGATTCTCAAAACTATCCATCTGATAATGACTGTAACGTCAAATGGCATGATATCCCTGATTGTTCCTTTTGAATAACGAGCCGAGGAAACGACCTGCTTTATAGCCATTTGTGTGCTTTGGCGCACCTAACAACAATAACTAAAAGGCATTAAAGGGCTGGTGGATATTTTTCATAACGATTATGAGATACGAAGCCAGATATTTAATGATGTAGATCTAAAAACTGAATTTTCTCAGATTGTTTTTATATATGGGGGAGTTTTTTAGAAGTAATTCGTTTAAGAAGCAGTGAAATTGGCACTTAAGCTAACGCCCTCGTATAAGAAAAAAGTTGCTTAGAGCGAATTCTGATTTGTTTAGAGCAGCAAGCGAAGCGTAAATTCGTTATTTTCCCGATAAAGCTTCGCTCGCAATGTCGACGAGGACGTCACCAGGTAGTAGGTTTAGGATTGCGTTCATCAAACCCGGTCTGATGCCAGTAAGGATAAATCGGTCGTTTATAACTGGCTTGGTCCAGATAAGCGATCTCGTCCGTCGTCAACGACCAGCCCAACGCTCCCAGGTTGTGTTTCATTTGTTCTTCGTTGCGCGCGCCCACCACAATATTGGTTACCGAAGGGCGCGTAAGCAACCAGTTGAGTGCAACTTGCGGGATTGTTTTACTGCGATTTTTTGCGATGACTTCCAGCGCATCAATTACGTGAAATAAATAATCATCATCAACCAGCGGGCCACCATCGCTGCCACCTGACGCGATACGTCCGCTGGCGGCGGGATGGCCGCGTTTTAATTTACCGGTTAAGCGTCCCCATCCCAACGGACTCCACACCATGGTTCCAACTTTTTGATCAAGCGCCAGGGGCATTAATTCCCATTCATAATCGCGGCCAATCATTGAATAGTAGCCCTGATAGGCGACATAACGAGCCAGGCCATATTTTTCGGAAGTGGCCAAGGATTTCATCAAATGCCAACCCGAAAAATTCGATGCGCCGATGTATCCAATTTTGCCGCTGGTGATCAAGTCATCCAGCGCGCGCAGGGTTTCTTCTACCGGCGTCAGGGCGTCGAAGCCGTGCATAAAATAGAGATCAATGTGATCCGTATTCAGGCGGCGCAGGCTGGCTTCGCAAGCGCGGATCAAATGATAGCGTGATGAACCTTTATCATTAGGGCCGTTGCCTGTCGTAAACGTTGCTTTAGTGGAAATCAAAACCTGGCTGCGTTTGCCGTGTAAGGCTTTGCCCAGGATTTCTTCCGCTGCACCGTTGGAATAAGTATCGGCGGTGTCAAAAAAATTTATTCCTTGATCAATGCAGAGATCGATCATGCGCGCCGCCTCATCCACTTGAACCTGACCCCAGCGTTTAAAAAAATCACTGGTTCCACCGAAAGTGGCAGTACCTAAACTGAATACGGGAACTTGAAGGCCGGAGTGGCCCAGCTGACGGTATTCCATAATCTGCTCTCCCAGGACACGAACCGACATCAGGCCAATAAACGGTTTAACAGATAAAGCGGAAAATGAAGCAGGCGTTTGATATCAGTAACAGTTCAGGTGTGATGCACGGTGTTAAGTTTGTAATGTGAATATTCAAAGGCTGACAGTGGGCTGCCAGCCTTTGAATGCGATGATTAAAATTGCCAGTTCGCCTGTACGCCGACAATATCAACCTGCGCATCAAAATCACCATATACACGGTGACCGGTTTGCGCATCTATGTTGGCAATGCTTGCATCGTCGACAAATAAGTGGGCGTAACCCACATCAATAGAAACGCCTTGTGACACGGCATAATTAAACCCTACGCTTAACCAGGTACGATCCTGATCAGGAATACGTGGGTTTGCAATGGTGGGATCTTTCTGTGGTGCCTCATCAAACGCTACACCCGCACGCCAGGTCCAGGCATTGCCAGGTTTAAAGGTAACGCCTAACGCGTAGCGCATGGTGTCATCGTATTGCAGGTGAAGCTGGGTTACGCCTACGCCGTTGTTAGTATTGATGACGTTGATGGTGTCAATAGAACTCCACTGCGTCCATGCAACATCACCGTGCAATGCCCACTGCGTATTGAGCTGCTGGGTAATGCTGAAGGTGAGCGTATCGGGCAATTCGACTTGCGCCGCCGCATCACCATTGAGCGTTTGCAAGGTTGCAGAACAGATAGAGCCGGTGGACGGTGCAGGTGGTGCACCTGTGGGATAACCCGCACCGGGTGTGCAGGCTGAGTTCAATGCGAACTGCGCGTCACCATCCAGATCAAAATCAGCACCCTGACGCCATACCAGACCGAGGCTGGTGCTGTCAGTGGGTTGATAAAAAGCGCTCACATCAGCAACGAATGCATGGTCTGAGCCTTCAATCTTTGCGCTGCTGTCGGTGGCGGGGTTCGGGTTAACGCCGAATGTGGAATCCACCTGACTTTCGAGAATAACCTCGGCACGTTGATAACTGACACCCAGGCCGAGTGCAAAATTTTCTGCGATCTCATAAGCAAACGTCGTATTGAAACTGGCAACTTCAAGATCGCTATACGTTGCAAGATAACGTCCTGCCCAATCTCTTCCGTAATCACTGGCTAACCCGAAGGGGCCGTTTAATCCCAGACCTAGCGTCAGCCGATCATTGATAGGGTGAACATAGTACGCGTTGGGAATGACTCCGGTTTCGTCAGTTTTACTTTCTATACCGTTGGTGTTGGAGCCTTGGTTGCGAAATTTGGATTCGGTAAATACGAGGTTGCCAGCGAGGGTGATATGGCGCCCCTCCAGTTGACTGATGCCAGCGGGATTAAAATATACACTGGTGGCATCCATGATATTGGACGCGGTACCTGCAAACGCATTTCCCAAGTGTGACGGGCTTTGCTCCAGCAATTGAAATGATGACGCGAATGCCATGCCGGGGATAGTAGAGAGAATGGCGAGAGCGAGTTTGGATTTGGGGCGCGATGTAATGATCATACTTCCTCCATTTCTGCTGAAGTTCAGCAGTCGATCTGACGGGACAAAATATTACGCGGAAAGATATTGTTAATGCGCGTGATGTTTATGAGAACGGCTTCGATATGAACGGAATACCATGATGATCACTCTCGCACACAATCCGAGTAAAAGAGTGTTCGTTAACACACAAAAAATAGAAAAAGGCAGAGGTTAGGCGCGTAGCGTTATGCAATATAAAAATTTGTTTGCGGGAAACGATCAGTTTTGCAAAAAAATAAAAGGCAGGGCAGTGACTTTCTTTTCCTGTCGAGCAGTGGAAAAAGTGTCAGCAAAAACTCATAACATAAGGGAGGGGCAGCGGTCGGATCAGCGCAAGGCATAATCCGACCGGACGTTGTTGTGATGCTATTTCTGCTCACGCGCAATGGCGCGGTATCCGATATCTTTACGATAGAAAACGCCGTCCCATTGAATCGTGTCAGCCAATTGGTAGGCGCGTTGCTGTGCTTCGGAAACCGTATTGCCCAATGCCGTAGCACAGAGCACGCGACCACCATTGGTAACCACTTTGCCATCTTTGTTGGCGGTACCTGCGTGGAAGACTTTTTCGCCACTGACTTCTTCCACTGGCAAACCTGAGATCACATCGCCTTTTTTATAATCTCCCGGATAACCGCCCGCCGCCAGCACCACACCAATAGAGGCGCGCG
>CAYUVQ010000008.1:0-11738 GCA_964448175.1 uncultured Cellvibrionaceae bacterium
GCCTTCCTGTTTGCCGGTGCGCAGGTACTGTTCCTGTATATCGTTGTCTCAACGATTGTCAGTGGCAGAAAAGCTACCGCTAAAGTGTGGGATGATCCGGAAGGGCTGGAGTGGACTGTGCCGTCACCTGCGCCGTACCACACATTCAGCACGCCGCCGGAAGTGAAATAACGGAGTCGGACCATGAAGAGGCTGATGCCGAACAACCCCATCCACGCGCTCTGCCTTAGGCTGGGCGCCCTGGGTGTGGGCATGTTCGTATTTGCTATCTGGGTGATGCCGCCAATCTATGACGTGTTCTGTGAAATCACTGGACTCAACGGAAAGACTGGCGGCCCATACCAGGCGGTGTCTGCTGAAGTCGACACCAGTCGGACGATAACGGTGCAATTCGTCGCCACCAACAATGAAGGTATGCCGTGGCAGTTTTCGCCCGAGATACGTACGATCAAAGTTCACCCCGGAGAACAGAAACGCATTAACTATCTGGCCGTCAATCGTACTGATCGCGACATGATCGGCCAGGCAATTCCCAGCCTTGTCCCATTCAAGGCAGCAACGTATTTTCATAAGACCGAATGCTTCTGCTTTGAGCAGCAGCCGCTAAAGGCCGGTGAAAGTGCGGAGCTGCCTATGTACTTTATCGTTGATCAGGATATTCCCAAGAATATTCACACTATCACCTTGTCATACACGCTGTTTGATGTGACGGAGCGTTATGCCGACGACAAGGTGGCGAAGGTAACGCAATAAAATTAAATTGGATGTTTAACCGCAAAACCATAACGAACGCGGAGAGAAAAAATGGCAACGCAAGAAGGAAGTTATTACGTACCCGAACAGAGTAAGCTGCCGATCTGGGCCAGCTTCGGTTTGTTTCTGACGGTATTTGGCGCGGCACACTGGCTTAACGGCAACAGCAATGGTCCGATGATTTTCTTTGGCGGTGCGCTGGTATTTGCCTTCATCCTGTGGAACTGGTTTTCTGCTGTCATCGGTGAAAACATGTCAGGTCTTGCCAGTCCGCAATTAAAGCGTTCCTATGTGTGGGGCATGGGTTGGTTTATCTTCAGTGAAGTGATGTTCTTTGCCGCTTTTTTTGGTGCGCTGTTTTATGTGCGCAACATGGCTCTACCCTGGTTGGGCGGTGAAGGCGATTCAACCGCAACTAACGAATTCCTGTGGCCGGGCTTTACAGCGGAATGGCCTTTGATGGTGACGCCGGACATGGCGGTTAATGGTGATAAAGCTGCGGTGATAGGCCCGGAGCAAAATTTAAGTTATCCCGGCTTTGGGGCCATGTTCAGCTGGCTGCCCTTCTGGAACACCGTCATTCTGATGAGCTCAAGTGTCACTGTGCATTTCGCTCATACGGCAATCAAAAATAATAACCGTCGCGCATTCAATACCTGGTTAGGCGTGACCGTATTGATGGGAATTGTCTTTCTCTTCATGCAGGCCTGGGAATATCATCATGCTTACAACGATCTCGGCTTAACGCTGCAATCCGGCATCTACGGCACCACTTTTTTCATGCTGACCGGTTTCCACGGCGCACACGTAACACTCGGTACTTTCATGCTGTTGGTGATGTGGTTACGCTCGGTATTGAAAGGTCATTTCAAGCCGGACGATAATTTTGGCTTTGAGGCGGCCAGCTGGTACTGGCACTTTGTTGATGTGGTGTGGGTCGGGTTGTTTATTGCGGTTTACATCTTCGGTTAAATTTTTCAGGCAAGGGTCATTATGGGTCCTTGCCTGAGTGTTTAGATTCTATGATCCCACGGTGCCTGGCTATGCAGAATGCCGCTGTAAAAACCGTAAAAGATACACAACATCAGCAATATCGCCAGGGTGATACGAATGCCCAGGGCATACAGGGTTCGTTTTGATTCAGGAACATTGGCGTCCTTCATTAAAAATCGCAGTGCGCCACTGAGACTGATCAGGATGCCGATAAACAACACCAGAATAATTATCTTTAACCACATAATAGTTTCCGTGTAATCAGTAAGAAATTGTGATGTAAGCGAAGGCGAGATTGAGGTACACGTGAACTCTGTCGATAAATCCGCAAATCATTTGCGTTTCACTGTAACGTTCAATCGTAATATCACCCTTTTTACGATGATAGCCCTGCCGATATTGTTGAGTCTCAGTGTCTGGCAATGGAATCGCGCAGCTGAAAAACGCGAACTCGTAACTCGTTACGCTCAACTGCAGGCACAGCCTCCAGTCGCACTGACGGCGGAAAACATTAACGATTTGCCGGATTACCAGCGCGTTACGGTGCAGGGATATTTCGACAACGAACATACATGGTTGCTGGACAATAAACAACGGCGAGGAAAAGTTGGTTTTGAGGTGGTTACTCCGTTTGAATTACCCGATGGGCAATATCTGTTAGTCAATCGCGGGTGGATAGCTGCTGGTAAAACCCGTGAGCAGTTGCCGGTGGTGGAAGATGTGCAAGGGGAGGTGACACTTTTCGCTGACCTGGCTTCCGTCGTAAAACATCCGCTATTGGATGCGCGCACGACGCGGAAAGAATGGCCAAGAATTATTATGGCGATTGATGTTGCGGATATGAGCCAGCAATTGCAGGAAGATCTGCTGCCGCGCTATCTGCGAATAGATGAAAGCAGTCCCGGTGCATTTATAACGAACTGGCAAGCCGTCAATATGAGTCCGGAAAAACATGTTGGTTACGCGTTTCAATGGTTGGGTCTGGCGCTGGCATTGATCATCTGGTTTGTGCTTGCCAACACCAATTTATTTGAGTATTGCCGCAGCCGCCGACAGAACAACAAGCATTAATGAAAGGCCTTGTATGAGCAGTAATGTACACATCTCATCCGTCGAGCAAAAACAACAACAACGTCGGGGACGTTTTCAGGCAGCAGCCATCATGCTGATCGTTCTCCTGCCGATGGTGATCGCGTACAGCGTTTATTACACCGGTATAGGTATCCCGCAAAATACAGTAAATAAAGGTCAGCTTGTTGACCCGCCGCAGCAGATTGGTGATCTGGCCCTGCATACCCTCAGTGGCGAGCCCTGGAAAGTCAGTGATCAGGCTAAACGATGGCGGTGGATCATTCCGGGGAATGCAACGTGCAATAGCCAATGCCAGGAAAATCTCTACCTGACGCGTCAGGTGCATATTCGTCTCGCTGAAAAATCTGGTCGTGTTGAGCGTCTGTATCTGTTACTTGACGAGCAAATTGATACAGCGACTTTGGAGTATATTTACACCGAACATCCGCATGTGCCGGTGATAAAAGCCTCACCCGATGCGTTAAAAGAAATGCTGTCACAAACCAATCTGACATCCGATGCATTGACAGCCGGCCATTATTTTTTAATGGATCAGGAAGGCTTCATCATGATGGCGTATAACCCTCAGCATCAGGGCAAGGCATTGCTCGACGATATCAAGCGTATGCTGAAGTATTCATACGAGGAGTAAAGCCGGTGTGGCAAAACAATAAATTATCGCGTGTATACCGATGGGGATTTACCGCAACGGCAATTGCTTGTGTGGTGGTCGTGCTGGGTGCTTTCACACGTTTGTCTGATGCAGGGTTGGGTTGTCCAGACTGGCCCGGTTGTTACGGGCATTTGACCTGGCCTAAAAGTGATGCGGCGGTGGCGGCAGCTGAAGCGCGCTTCCCCGAGTTTCCGGTAGAGCATGACAAGACTTGGCCTGAAATGGTGCACCGTTATTTCGCCGGCTTTTTAGGTTTGATCATTATCGGCATTACTGTCGCTACCTGGCGTTGGTCCATCAAGACTCCGCACCAATCCTACCCGCGCAAACATGCGTTGGGTTTGCTTTTTCTGGTCATCCTGCAAGGGCTGTTCGGGATGTGGACGGTAACGCTGAAATTATGGCCGCAGGTGGTTACAGCGCATCTATTAGGTGGTTTCGCAACCTTGAGTTTGTTGTGGTTGTTCACCTTGCGCTGCGCCGGTACGCGATGGCAGTTACCGGGAGAAAAGCACCGCCAGTTGATCGGTATAAAATGGCTGGCACTGTTGACGCTGGTGGCGGTTATCGGTCAGATAGCCCTGGGCGGCTGGACCAGCTCGAACTACGCCGCGTTAGCCTGTACGGATTTACCCACGTGTCACGGTCAATGGTGGCCCGCAATGGACTTTGAACACGCGTTCAATTTTTCTCAGAGCATTGGCCCCAATTATCTAGGTGGATTACTCGAAAACGAAGCGCGTACGGCTATTCACGTGACCCATCGCTTGGGTGCTGTGGCAGTGAGTCTGTTGGTGTTGTTGTTGTCCTGGAAATTGTGGCGTCTGCAAAGCTTCGTCACGCGTCCGCTGGCCGCGCTACTTGTCCTCGTACTGCTTGTACAAATCAGCTTGGGCATCAGCAATATTCTTGGGTCGCTGCCGTTGTCGGTGGCGGTTGCTCATAACGCGGTGGGGGCTCTGTTACTCCTGGTGATGGTTACCTTAATGCATCGCTTGTTTACCGCTAAAAGTTGTTAACCGGATTCTGCTTGCGCAGGGGTGAGTGATATGAACAAAGCGTCCGAAAGCCAGCCAACCAACACACTGACATCGGCCAGCTGGCGCGATTATTACGAGTTGTGCAAGCCGCGCGTTGTGATGTTAATGATCCTGACTTCATTGATCGGGATGTTTCTCGCGGTGCCCGCCATGGTGCCATTGGATGTGTTGATTATCGGTAATCTCGGCATTGCCTTATGCGCAGGCTCTGCGGCGGCGGTCAACCATCTTGTGGACCGCCACATTGATCAGAAAATGGCACGAACGTTTAATCGCCCGGTAGCCAAAGGCAGAGTCGAGCCGATGCAGGCCGCACTTTTTGCATTGGTAATCGGGGCATTGGGCATGGTGTTACTGATAGTGTTTATCAACACGTTGACGGCCGTGCTCACCCTTGCATCGTTGCTGGGATACGCGGTGATATACACATTGTTTTTAAAGCGCGCGACGCCGCAAAATATCGTTATCGGTGGACTGGCCGGCGCCGCTCCACCCCTGTTGGGCTGGACAGCGGTTACCGGTGAAATTCACGGCCATGCGCTGTTGCTGGTGCTGATTATTTTTGCCTGGACCCCACCACATTTCTGGGCATTAGCCGTTCACCGCAAAGATGAATATGCAAAGGCGGATATCCCTATGCTGCCGGTTACGCACGGCGAGGCCTACACTAAATTACATATTCTTCTGTACACCATCATCATGATCGTTGTCACCGTGCTGCCCTATGTCACCGGCATGTTTAACTGGTTATATCTGCTCGGTGCATTAGTATTGGGCGCAGGGTTTTTATACTGGGCGCTGGCAATGATCTTCAGTAAAAAGCCATCGGTAGGGATGGATACCTTTAAATATTCCATTATTTATCTTATGGCATTGTTCGTGATCATGCTGCTCGATCACTATTTGCTGCCGATGCCACAACATCTCGAATTTAATCTTTAACAGGTGAAGGCGTGACTGATACTCCAGAAGAAAATGTTGATCTTGCCCGTCGTCAACGTGGAATAAGAAATACCGTTGTTGTTCTGCTGTTAATTGTTGCAACAGTCATTGGTTTGATAATTCATAAAGTGACCAAACCACGGATTCTCGATGAAATGGAGCTGCGCGCGAATGATGCCATTATGTTCGACACGCCGCGGCGCTTCAGCGATTTCCAATTGATTGATGATCATGGTCAGCCATTTACGCGTGAAGATTTGCAGGGAAAATGGTCTTTATTATTTTTCGGATTCACCCAATGTCCCGATATCTGTCCGCTGACCTTGCTGGATTTAAGTCGCTTGATACCGGAGCTGCCTGATGAAATTGCGAAGGATACCCAGGTTATTCTGGTGAGCCTTGATCCCGCCCGCGATACCCCGGAAGTGCTGACAGAGTACGTCGCCGCGTTTAATAAAGACTTCGTTGGTGTTACCGGAGAATTTCTGACATTACGCCGGTTCGCTAATGAGTTGAACGTTGCTTTCGCTAAAGTAACACAGGGTGACGATTACACGGTGGATCACAGTGGTAACATCGTGCTGATCAATCCAATGGGCGATTATCACGGCTTCTTCAAGCCACCTTTCTCAATAGAAAAATTACAACTCACTTACACATCTGTTGTGCGCGGCTTTGATTTTTGACGTTTTCTTGCACCCACGGCAAAGCCTCCGGCGGGTTTAGCTGATGATTTTACCCGTTCAAAGCTGGTAATTATTCCTTGTCTGTTATAGTCTTCTGGCGCCCGGATCAACTAAGAAAGGGCGCTTCAATTAATCACAAACAAGGAAATTTCCGATGTCTTTTACTGCCTCCAGTTTTCGTTTTCTCGCCGTTATTTTTTCTCTGCTGTTGGTCAGCGGCTGTGCTACCCAGATAACGGAAGAACCATCAAAGATTACCCGTTCTACTGTGAATTTTGGTGAATACAAAAAAGTCATTTTGGTTAAATCCGAGATTGCCAAACCCTACGCCAATCAGTCAGCAAATATTAAAGCGGTTAAAAAAATTGACGAAGTACTGGCGCAGCGCCTTACCGCTATTTTCGATAATGTTGAGGTAAAAACGGCGGAAGAAGTTGCTGCAATGGATTTTTCAACAGGGGCTGATCGCGACGTCTTATTAGTTAAGCCACTGGTAAAGCAAATTAAGTTCATTGGCGGCGCAGCGCGTTTTTGGGCCGGTGCTATGGCGGGAAGCTCTGTCGTTATTTTGGATACTTCCTTTGAAGAAGCAAAAACCGGTAAGCAATTAAGTAACCCGGGTTTTCTGCGTAAGGCGGGTGCATACACCGATGCCTTTGGCGTAGCTTCCAATGCGATGTTGTCTGATGTAGCGCAGGATGTTGCTAATTACGTTATCGCTAACAGATAAAAACTCATCGGAAGCCTGAGAAAATTCAGGCTTCCGATAATTCTGAATTATTTTCTAATTACCCTGACTGACGCGCCGTGGGTGGAGAATATCCGCAGGGTCGATGGTAACACCCTGAGCGGCAAGCGCATCCAGTTGTCTTTTATTTAATTCCATGGCAAACGCCGCATAGCAACGTTTAACGTCCGGCGCGTGCGACTCGGCCCCGGCAATTAATAGGTCAATGATCCCTTGGGTTGTCGAGAGCCTGTGACGTTTACCGGTATGGTAATAAAGATGATTGGCAAGTTGTTGAAGATGAAATACAGCAGCTTGGGAAAAGATCAAAGTGGCCATAATAAATCTTCCCTGCAAGGGCAGAGCTTCAGCCGTTACTGACTTTTTTATCGTCCTGTAACAACCAGTCCAAAACCGCCTGGCGGCTTTCCAGCATATTTTTATACGTCTGCACGACAACCGGATTAGGGTTGCGCTGTTGTTCGAGTAGTTTCAACCGGTCAGCTAGAAACGTGATATCCGATTGGATCTTGATCGCAATCTCTTCGCTGTTAATGGCTTCGTCACCAATATTAAGTACGGCCATGTGCATGGTCCCTGTGCGTTTTAAATTACCACCAGTGTGCCGCAGACCTAAAACGCAAACCAGAGGCTATCGACGGTGGATTGTGTGAGACATTGCCTACAGGGCTAAAGCACTAAGCTGTCCGCTGTTTAGTTAATGTGAGAATAAAGAATACGGTGGCGGATAGCACGATAGAAGGTCCGGCGGGCGTATCCCAAAAGAACGAAGCGGCAAGTCCAGTACAAATCGAGAGGCAGCCAAGCATACTTGCTGCGACGGCCATGGATTCCGGCGTCCGGGTCAGTCGACGGCTGGCGGCAGCAGGAATAATCAGCAGTGCCGTAATCAGCAAAACCCCCACTACTTTCATGGCGATGGCGATCACCAGCGCCATCAGCAACATTAATGCGGTGCGTACTGCCGCGACCGGTACTCCTTCAACTTGGGCCAACTCTTCGTGAACGGTAATTGCGAGCAATGACCGCCATAACCCTATCAGCGCGCCCAGGACCACCAACGCCACCAGCCAGACTGTAACGACATCGGTCAGGTTGGCTGAAAGAATATCGCCAAACAAATAGGACAGTAGATCAATGCGACTCTCACTGAACAAGCTGACTGTCACCAGTCCCAGCGCCAGCGTGGAATGAGACAGAATTCCCAACAGCGTGTCAGTAGCCAGGAAGCGGTTCTGTTGCAATGCCACAAGAATCAAAGCCAGTAATAAACAACCCACGGCGACCGCCAGATTCAGATTGATATCCAGTAAAAAGCCGAAGGTAACCCCCAGAAGTGCGGAATGCGCCAAGGTATCCCCGAAATAAGCCATGCGTCGCCAGACGGCAAAGGAACCCAGTGGGCCCGCGACCAAGGCAACGCCAAGCCCCGATAACAATGCGTAAAGTAAGAAGTCAGGCATGATGCTCATGCTCGCAGTCAGCACTATGATGGTGGGCGATGACGTTGCCATGGGCGTCATGCTGGTGATCATGGTGATGGGTATAAATTGCTACCTGAGGTTTGGGTACATTGCCAAAAAGTGCTAGATACGCAGGATCAATACTCACTTTGGCCGGGTGACCATGGCAGCACACATGCTGGTTCAGGCACACCACCGTATCGGTGGTGGCCATCACCAGATGCAGGTCGTGGGAGACAAGCAATACGCCGCATTGACGTTGTTTCCGTATTTCATTAATCAGCGCATATAACGCTGACTGTCCGGTCACGTCTACCCCTTGAACTGGCTCGTCAAGCACCAGTAACTGCGGGTCGCGCAATAGCGCCCGCGCCAGCAAAACCCTTTGGGTTTCACCACCGGACAAGGACTGCATGGGAGTTTGTTGTAACTTGGAAATACCGGTCAACGTCAGGATTTCGGGAATATCAACCTTGGGTGTTCCGCCAAGCGTCAGAAAACGCGCGACGGTTAAGGGGAGGCTTGCATCAAGATGCAGTTTTTGTGGCATATAGCCGATCCGCAAACCTGGACGGCGCTCGATCGTTCCTTCATCAATCTTGATGAGTCCCAGAACGCTGCGGACCAGTGTAGTTTTGCCGGCCCCGTTGGGCCCGATCAGCGTAAGGATTTTGCCGGCTTCCAGTGTCAGATCTGCATTCTTCACCAGATAACGTTCGCCCCGGCGAACGCCAACGCCCTGTGCCTGGATCAAGGTGTCGCTCATGATAAGCATCCTTCGTTGTGACCATGCTCCGAGCACCCCGGACACACTCCCATGACTTCCAGTGAATGAGTTTCGACGATAAACCCAGCTTCTTTGGCCGAGGATTGAATGTCCAAATTCAATTTATGATTGTCCAGTTCCACCGCGGTATCGCATAAACGGCAAATCAAAAAGTGGCTCTGGTGTTTTTTTTCGGGGGACGGGCAGCCGATAAAGGCGTTTAACCCATTGATGCGATGAACCAGGCCCTGCTCCAACAGAAAGTCCAGCGCACGATAAACGGTAGGTGGCGCGACGCGGCGAGTGGAGGCGGAAGCCAACATATCCATCAACGTATAAGCACCCAGGGGCTTGTGATTTTGCCAGATCAACTCAAGTACCTGCTCACGCAACGCTGTCAGTCGCACCCCCCGGCTCTCACATAACTGGCGTGCCGAGACCATCGCGTCCTTTATGCAGTGGTTATGATTATGATGGCTGTAAGCCAAGGGTGTTTTTTCCATAGCGAGGCGGCGGTCCGGTGAGCTGATGACAAACAAGTATGTTACTCTATAACAGTCTATGGAACTACCGGTCTTCATCTTCTCTCCCTGGTACGGTAACGGCGCCTTCTATGTCATTCATCAGCGTGCTCGATCTCTGCAGAGCTCTTCCTGTTATAGGTTTGTGCCTGTGTTCCCCTGTTATAGCCGCAGACATTCATCTGTTAGCCAGTATTAAACCGTTAGCATTAATTGCGCAGGAGGTTGCAGGCGATAAGGCGAAGGTAGATACATTGTTGCCAATAAAAGCCTCGCCGCACGATTACTCACTGCGGGTTTCCGATGTGCGCCGTATACAACAGGCCGATGTGGTGCTGTGGGTGGGGCCGAGTCTGGAAGGTTTCCTGCAGCGGCCGCTGAATAACATTGCAGAAGAAAAACGCTTGGCTGTGTACGATCTACCCGCCATGTTTTGGCCCGAAGAAGAGCTTCATTCGCACGCGAATGGTACTGGCCATCACCATCATGGGCATGATCCCCACGTCTGGCTTGATCCGCGCAATGCGGCTGTCATTGCGCAGGCGTTGGCAAGAAGACTGGGCGAAATTGATCCTGCCTCTTCAGCTTTTTATGCAAACAATGCTAACAGTTTTTCGCAAATGCTTGAGGAGTTAGACCAGGATTTAATGGCAGCTTTGGCTCCGGTGCGGGAGAAGGGTTTTGCTGTTTATCATGAAGGTTATCTTCATTTTGTGAAGCGATATGACATGCAACAATTGGCATTTGTAACCTTCACACCAGAACGTCGTCCGGGCGCAAAACACTTATACGAACTACGAGCGCAGTTAAAAGAGCGCGCCTCATGCCTTTTTACTGAACCTTACTATGATATGCGCATGGCCGCGAATCTGGCTGAAGAACTGAATGTTAGAGTGGCCGCCCTCGATCCCATAGGGGAGGAAGATGTGACGACCTACAAACAGTTATTGGAAAAGATGGGGCAAGCTTTTTTAACTTGCCTTACGGATCGCTCCGTTACGGGAAAATTGTAGCGGTACTCGTAAGGTAACGCCGCGCTCCGCTAGAGACTCAATCTGGCGCTTGTTTAATTCCATCACAAACGCATCATAAGCGTCTCTTACATCTGCATCCCGCGCATGCGCAGCGGCTTTTAATAAATCTGAAATGCCCTCAGGTGTCGCGAGTTTATGGCGAACTCCACTGTAGTGATAGTAGTGACTACCTAATTGCTGTAAGCGGAAAATAGCAGACTGCGAGAAGATCAGAGTGTCCATAAAAACTCCTGTGCTATTCAGCCCGAATAGCGTTAATCCAGAAATAAATACATCCAGTCTCTCTGACGAAACTTGAACGGAAGAGTTGCTCACAGTGTAGGCAAATGGTGGGAGGTTTCAGGGCGGTAGCTCACTTAATGAGCATTAAATATTAAAATTGTGATATGGATAAAAAAGAACCCTGTGTTTTTGACACAAAAAGAAATAAGTGTCGACACAGGGTTTAATCACGAGGAGAAAGAGTTTTCAAAAATCCGATTCGGTAAAGTGAATCGGATTAAACAAATTAGTAGTTCAACTGACTGTTAAATTTTTCTTCCAGACGCTTTTCCAATTTGGCATTGAGTTTTTCATTCAGTGCGTCAGTTTTTTCTGCCAGGATGTCGCTGTGGCGTTGCTCAACAGTGGTCTCAGCTTTTTCCAATGTCCAGCTCAGAGTGCTACCGGTTTGCGCCGCTGCGATAGTTAAGTTTGAGTAAGCTGCAACGTCATCTGCCAATACATTGGTAGCTAATACAAGAGCTGCAACAACAAAAGCTAGTTTTTTCATATTCGTCCTCCGTGGGATATTTGTCTTAGGTGGCCAGGTATTCCAGCCTAACCTGATATGTTCTGTTACTTGATGTTACCCATAGTAACACATTTAGGATTTTATGCTAGTGGTATTTCAAATAAGTTTACCGTTAGTGACCGTTTTGTGAAGAAATACCGTGACTTAGGTGATGTTTTGCATGCTGCTGCTCAACTTTGGCGTGGAGTAACACAAAGTAACACTTAAAGGTGAGAACTACGTCTTCATATGGTGACACCAGACGCAGTGGTCCAC
>CAYUVQ010000008.1:11838-17574 GCA_964448175.1 uncultured Cellvibrionaceae bacterium
GCGCTGGCAGTACGCCGCGCCTAACCTGTCGGATGTTTTCGTGTATCCTCCAAATTCTTCGCGTAGCTGTCCTGACTGGGCAGTAACTTATCCTGAATATAAAGAATGACGATTCATGACCCAGAATGATTTTCCTGTAGCGCCCCTGGTGCTGGTCGACGGCTCCTCCTATTTATATCGTGCTTATCACGCATTGCCGCCGCTGAATAACTCCAAAGGACAACCGACTGGCGCCGTTAAAGGTGTGATCAACATGTTGCGCCGCCTGCGCAAAGACTATCCCCAAAGCCCTATTGCTGTTGTGTTTGATGCGAAGGGAAAGACGTTCCGGGACGATCTTTTTGCGGCCTACAAAGCCAATCGCCCACCGATGCCTGAGGAGCTGCGCCCTCAGGTTCAGCCTATTTATGACATTGTGACGGCCATGGGCCTGCCGCTGCTGGTGGTGGAAGGGGTGGAAGCTGATGATGTTATAGGTACGCTGGCACGACAGGCGGCGGAGCAAGCTCATCCGGTTATCATTTCCACGGGTGACAAGGACATGGCTCAGCTGGTGTGCGAGCACGTTCATTTGGTCAATACCATGACCGAAAGTTATCTTGATGTGTCCGGAGTTAAAGAGAAATACGGTTTCGGACCGGAGTTGATGATCGATTTTCTGGCGCTGATGGGTGACAAGGTTGACAACATTCCCGGCGTGCCCGGCGTGGGAGAGAAGACCGCGCTTGGTTTGATACAGGGGCTGGGGGGGCTTGAGGCGATATACAGCAATCTGGAGGCTGTACGTGAGCTGAGCTTCCGGGGGGCGAAAAAGATGCCGGAAAAATTGCTGGAACATCGCGACCAGGCTTATCTTTCCTACCAACTCGCAACGATCAAAACGGATGTGCCGTTAACGGTAACACCTGAATCCATCCATATCGGCCAACCGGATAATCAGCGGTTGCTCGCCTTATTCACGGAGTTGGAGTTTAAAGGCTGGGTGGCGGAGTTAAGTGAGTCTGGCGTAGCTGCGCCGACCGCGGATTTGTTTTCGTCCGCAGCTCCCCAGGATGCGGTGACTGGGCAGGGTCCCATCGAGGCGATAGCGGCGCGTTATGAAACGATCACTGATGTGGCTGCTCTGTCACGTTGGGTTGAGCGCCTGATGGAGGTTGATCTCTTTGCATTCGATACGGAAACCACCAGCCTTGATGCCATGCAAGCGAAAGTTGTCGGTGTTTCCTTTGCTATTGCACCAGGCGAAGCCGCGTACGTGCCGTGTGGTCACGACTATATGGGCGCTCCGGACCAATTGGATCTTAAGGAAGCTCTGCAGTTACTCAAGCCATTGCTGGAAGATCCGCGTAAGTACAAAGTAGGGCAGAACCTGAAGTATGACCGCAGTGTGTTGTTAAACCATGGTGTTCAACTGGCAGGTATTGCCTACGACACCATGCTTGAGTCTTATGTGCTGAACTCCATCGGCAGTCGCCACAATATGGATGACCTTGCGCAAAAATATCTTGGTCACACCACGATTCGTTTTGAAGACATTGCGGGTAAAGGGGCCAAGCAGCTGACTTTCAATCAAATTAAAGTAGAAGACGCTGCACCTTATGCTGCGGAAGATGCAGATATTACGCTGCGTTTGCATCAGCGGTTATGGCCGGAGCTGGATGCAATCGCCTCGTTAAAACAGGTGTTCACAGATATTGAAATGCCGTTGTTACCGGTGCTATCCAATATTGAGCGCAACGGCGCTTTTGTAGATGCCAAGCTGCTCGGTGAGCAAAGCATCGAGCTGGGCGAGCGGATGGTGGAGCTGGAGCGCAAGGCATACGACATTGCTGGGCAAGAGTTTAATCTGGGGTCCCCTAAGCAATTGGGTATGATTTTGTTTGACCAGCTCAAACTGCCCGTCATCAAGAAGACCCCAACAGGTTCCCCATCGACAGCAGAGGACGTGCTGCAGGAGTTGGCGTTGGATTACCCGTTACCCAAGGTGCTCATGGAATATCGGATGCTCGCCAAGCTCAAGTCTACCTACACCGATAAGCTGCCATTGATGATCAACCCGACAACGAAACGGATTCATACTTGCTACCATCAGGCCGTTGCGGCCACTGGCCGACTTTCGTCCACTGACCCGAACCTCCAGAACATCCCGATTCGCAACGAAGAAGGGCGGCGTATTCGGCAGGCATTCGTTGCGCCGCCGGGTTATAAAATCCTTGCGGCGGACTATTCACAGATTGAACTGCGCATCATGGCGCATTTGTCAGAAGACCCAGGGTTGCTGAGCGCCTTTGAGCAAGAGCTGGATGTGCACCGAGCAACGGCGGCCGAGGTCTTTGGCGTAGGGCTGGAGCAGGTGACGCACGAGATGCGGCGGAGCGCCAAAGCCATTAACTTTGGGTTGATCTATGGGATGTCCGCCTTCGGCCTCGCTAAGCAGTTGCATCTTGGACGCAATGAGGCGCAGCAATATATTGATCGGTATTTTGAACGCTATCCGGGAGTCCAGCGCTACATGAACGAGACGCGGGCGCTGGCGCATGAGCAGGGCTTTGTCGAGACATTGTTTGGTCGACGCCTCTACCTGCCTGACATCAATGCCCGCAATAAAAACCTGCAGCTGGCCGCCGAGCGTACTGCGATCAACGCCCCCATGCAGGGGACGGCGGCGGATATCATTAAAACCGCCATGATTGCAGTGGATGCCTGGCTGGCAGAAAGCCAGCTGGATGCGCGAATGATTATGCAGGTCCACGATGAGTTGGTCTTAGAGGTCGCTGAGGATCAGGTTGATGCTGTAAGCGAGCCGCTTAGGAAATTCATGTCCTCCGCCGCTATGCTGAAGGTGCCGTTATTGGTGGAAGTCGGGGTAGGGAACAACTGGGATGAGGCTCATTAAAACTATCTCATGTAAAGACGTGATGGAGTCGCCAAAAAAGTTCTATCGTAGGATGAACTAATCGGAGAACGCATGTGTCATAGAAATGTGTGTTTTATGTTCATGAGCTAACTCCTCCCCTGATTGGCTTTATAAGCCAGCTAAGCCTTCTAAGTATTAAGCGAAGCAACCCCGACATAAGTCGGGGTTTTTTTTAACCCCAAATCCTAAAATTCTGCTTATTTTTCCGCAACATAGTGGTTTTCGAGCAAATGAGAGGAAAAAAGTGGACGACCGTTGAACTTAATGATTAAACCGTCGGTCGTAAATGCAGAACACAAGATGCTACTCCCCATAGCTTCTGTAACCGCTTCAACTGACATCACCCCAAGGGTGTCAGTCCTTTACTCCGGTGATCCTCCTCTTGAATCACCGGATTTTTTTTGCCTGTTAGTTCAGGAGACGGTCAGGTCGGAGGGCGGTTCATCCAACGTTAACCAAGATTGCAGTTTCGCTTGAAGCTCCTCTATGCCGGTACGCTTCAGGGCAGAAAAGCATTGAACGCTGGTTCGATCAGCTATTCCAGCAGCTTTTAACTCATTGATGACGCCTTGGCGCACATTGCCAGCGGGCCCGCGATTAAGTTTGTCGGCCTTGGTGAGCAGGATATGGACCGGCATATCGGCATTAATAGCCCAGCGCAGCATCGTGGAATCGAATTCCTGCAGCGGATGGCGGATGTCCATCAGGAGGATGAGTCCGCGCAGGCTCTGGCGCTTTTGCAGATATTCGGACAGGTTGCGTTGCCACTCCTCTTTCATGTCGCGGGAGACTTTCGCGTAACCATAACCAGGGAGGTCTACCAGCCGTTGCGTCTCGGAGAGGTTGAAGAAGTTAATGAGCTGGGTACGTCCCGGTGTCTTACTGGTGCGCGCCAACTTGCTGCTGGTCAAGGCATTGATTGCGCTGGATTTTCCGGCATTGGAACGGCCAGCAAAGGCTACCTCGACGCCAGTTTCCGGTGGACATTCACGCAGACTTGGCGCGCTCTTGGTGAAATAGGCCTTGCTAAAGACAACGTCGCTGCACATAAAGCCCTGCAAAATGGTGTGTTATTAAACGGTTGGTATATAATGCGGACCGCTTCTATGTGGCCTTTCCCGCATCGGGGGCGGAATTGTAGCCTGAGCACAACAGGCAAGGCCAATCAGGCCGCAGAAGAAATGGTCGTTATCGTAACGAAACATAATCAGATCAACGGGTTAGCCAATGAAAAATTTACTGAAGCATGCACTTTTTTCGCTGGGTATGGTGGCTATTGCGCAAGGCGCATTCGCGGCCGGTGATGCCAAAGCGGGTGCAGATAAAGTAGCGGTTTGCGCCGCTTGTCATGGCCCTGATGGCAACAGCCCTCTGCCGACTTTTCCAAAGCTTGCGGGCCTGGGTGAAAAATACCTGTTGAAGCAGTTGCAGGATATCCAGGCATGGGATCTTGAAACTGACCCTGAGAAAAAGCCGACCATTGGCCGTGCTGTGCCGGAAATGACGGGCATGCTGCGTGACATGAGCGAGCAGGATCTGCAGGACGTGGCGGCTCATTATGCCAGCCAGGCAATTCAGCTCAGTGGCGCGAACGACCTACAGGTCAAAGTGAATTCCGGTTTGATGGTTGACGGCCTCGATTTAGGTGAGCGAATTTATCGTGCAGGCAATTTGTCGAATGGTGTGCCAGCCTGTTCCGGGTGTCATGCACCGGATGGTCATGGTAATGCGCCGGCAGGTTTCCCCCGCTTGAGCGGTCAGTACCCGGATTACGTTGAGAAGCAACTGCTGGCATTCCGCAGTGGAAATCGTACCAACGACGGAGATCAAATGATCATGCGTCTGGTAGCAGAAAAAATGAGTGATGCTGAAATCAAAGCTGTAGCCAATTTTGTTGGTGGCCTTAACTAGGGCCTGATGGCAGACTCGGTAAAATAAAAAGGCGACTCAGGTCGCCTTTTTTACGATCAGAAGTGTGGTTTCGGCAGTTTTTCAATATTTTACGCAAAGCGGTATCACTGACGGGTTGCTTTTGGTGGTGGAACTTGAATAACCTTCCCTGTTCTATAGTGCGTGCGGCAGCGTACATTTAACTCTATTCGATAACAAACGGAGTAAATCCTATGCGTTTTCTGGTGGCCCTTTTTGCCGTTTTCCTCTCTCTTGCAGCCTGCGCTGAACAATCGTCGCAAAAATATGTAGCAGGGCAACATTACATCGTGCTCGAACAGCCGGTAAGAACGGTTGATCCACAAAAGATTGAAGTTGCCGAAGTGTTTTCATACCACTGTGGTCACTGCTTCAATTTTGAACCGGCTTTGCAAGCCTGGAAGAAACAGCAGCCGGATGACGTGGTAGTGGTACAGACACACGCAATCTGGAATTCACAGATGGAAAACCTTGCCCGTGCGTTCTACACCATCAAAGCGTTAAAGATTGAAGACAAAGCGCATATGGCGATATTCAATGCGATTCACCTTGAGCGCAAAAATCTCAATACTCCCGATCAGTGGGCAGAATTCCTTTCCGCTTACGGTACAAACAAAGCGGAAGTGTTGAAGACATTCAATTCGTTTGGAGTCACCAGCCAGATTAAGCAGGCTGACGCGCGTGCGCGTGGTTATGGCATTACCGGTACACCGGAAATGGTGGTAAATGGTAAATACCGTATCAGCAGCTCCAAGTTGAGCAGCCAGGCTGAGATGTTGAAAGTGGCAGATTTCCTTGTTGAAAAAGAGCGCGCTGCACTTTAACGTTTTAAGCATTAAGCATTAAGCATTAAGCATTAAGCATTAAGCATTAAGCATTAAGCATTAAGC
>CAYUVQ010000008.1:17674-18908 GCA_964448175.1 uncultured Cellvibrionaceae bacterium
AGCATTAAGCATTAAGCATTAAGCATTAAGCATTAAGCATTAAGCATTAAGCATTCTGCCCGCCCATTTCATTGCATTACTGCAGCGAATGGCGGGCAGTTTGCTTTTAAGCACTTTAAAATGGGAAAGACCTATTCACGAGTGGCAGAAAGCGCTTATAGCGGCAGTAATTTTTAACTCATTACACTCATGCAGGTAAATTATGCGCAGCGCAATTCCTACCAATATTATTACGGGTTTCCTCGGTGTCGGAAAAACGACAGCCGTTACACATCTGTTGCGTCATAAGCCGACAGGTGAAACCTGGTCCGTGTTGGTAAATGAGTTTGGTGAAATTGGTATTGATGGCGCGATGCTTAAAAGCGTGAATGCGCATGTACGTGAAGTACCCGGTGGTTGTATCTGCTGTGTGGCAGGCCTGCCGATGAAGATTGCACTCAATATGATGATCGCCACCACGAAGCCGGATCGTATCCTGATTGAGCCAACCGGCCTGGGCCATCCGGAAGAAATCATCAACACCCTGACCGGTGAGTACTACGATACGGTGCTGGATCTGCGTGCGACGATAACACTGGTGGATCCGCGCAAGTTAATGGATGAGCGCTATACCAGTAACGCGAATTTTCAGGATCAACTGGCGGTGGCTGATGTGCTGGTCGCGAACAAAACCGATTGCTGCAATCCACAAGATCGAGAAAACTTTGAGCGCTTGGTGCAAACATTTGATCTCCCCAAGCATATGTCCGCCTGGGTTGAGCAGGGTGCGCTCGATGCTGGCTGGCTGGACCTGCCACGTATTCCCCGCGCCGTAGAAAACCCTCAACATCACCAGAAAAATCTGCTCAGTCCACAGCGCGAATTTTATAATTCTGCGATTCAATTACCTCCGGACGAAGATTTCCTGCGGCGCGATAATCAGGGGCAGGGTTATTACAGTTGCGGTTGGTTGTTTCGCCCAGATTGGGAATTTGATTTTAATCTGTTGTTTTTATTGATGACGGGGTTGTCAGTGGTGCGCGCGAAAGCGGTGATGAACACCAGCCAGGGTTTGCACGTATTTAATTCCGAGAATGGTGTATTGAGTGTTAATCAATTGGATCAGTCGCTGGCGGGGGATATTCTGGACAGTCGGCTGGAGCTTATTGATGATCAGGTGATTGATGCAGAGCAGTTTGAGCAGCAGCTGTTGGCAATAAAAACTAATTAAGATCTTAAAGCGGAGGGGTGGCTC
>CAYUVQ010000008.1:19008-70449 GCA_964448175.1 uncultured Cellvibrionaceae bacterium
GCAGCAGCTGTTGGCAATAAAAACTAATTAAGATCTTAAAGCGGAGGGGTGGCTCAAAGTGGAGGGGAAGCTCCTGTCTCGACTTTGAAGCGCCCGCCTGCTACCTGTGATCACTTATCATGGCGCAATAGACGATGGGCTTGCCAAGCAGTTATAACGGCAATGGAAAAATAATTTCAAATTCAACGCCGGTGTTGTCAGCTCGATTGCGTGCACTGACTCGAGCATGATGGACCTCGACAATCAGCCGCACAATGTGCAGGCCCAGTCCTAGATGAATTTTGTCATTAGCTCTGTCGGTATTTTTCTCGCGAAGTGAGACGAGCGAATCAAACAACTGGCTTTGCATCTTCTGCGGCAGCAGCGGTCCATCATTGCTCACGGTCAGCACAACCTGTTCTTTTTGCTTGCGCAGTGTAAAGGTGATAGTGCCTTCAATCGGACAAAAATCGCAGGCGTTGTCAAACAACTTGTCGATCATCTGCACGATTAAATCGGCGGAGCCGTGAAGAAAAAAATTCTCCTGTGCAGCAATGTCACAGACTATTTTCTGTTGCGCAATATCCTGATAAGCCAGCGTCAGTTCCTGCACTACCCGATCCAGTGCAACAGGTTCTAGCTCCGTGGTGCGAATACTTTCTTCCACACGGCTTGCAGAGCTGATGGCGTTAAGAATGGCCGATAAGCGCTGCGAGCCTTCCTGCGCCCGCGTGGCAAATACTTTTGCCTGTGTGTTGAGTTGTTCGTTATCCAGGTTGTCGAGAGAACTGCGTACAACTGCAAGAGGCGTACGCAGCTCGTGGGATAATTTATTGGACAAGGTGCGCAGATAATCGGTGTATTCCTGCAGGCGCGTCAGCAGCTGTGCATAGCTGCGATTGAGATCACCGATCTCATCATTGGCGGTGGATATGAGAAATTTATTTTCCAGTTTGCCATCTTCGCGCATAGCGGTATCGGCCGCTTCACTCAACCGGCGAATGCGCAGTGACAGCCAGGTGGCATAAGCTAATAGACCTGCGCCGGCGAACAGTGTGGCCAGCAGGGTGTAAAACATCAATCGCTGAAAAGCATTGTTAGTCAGCGACAAAATGCTAGCGCTGGTTTGCTCAACCACTACCGTACCGATGATGCGCGTCTGGCGCACAATGGGCACAACCGCGCGCCCCAGATTGTGTACACCGTAGCGATACCAGGTACGCGCGTTATCCCCATTGAGCGCCTGCTGAATTTCGGGCGCATCCAGCCGGCCGGTGAATTGTGGTCTGTCCAATGGCGGTAGATCATTGCGCGTAAAAAGATTGCGCATCAGCCACGCCAGTAAACCGTTTTCCTCTACCGGCAATTTACTCGGTGATTGCACACGCCCGGCTTCGGCAATCAACCATTGATTGCGCCCGGTAATTCGCAAGCGCAGATCCTGCCCCGCAAAAACGTCCAGTGCATCAACGAGCACCGCATTCTGTTTAACCAGCGGTTTGGGATTGTCGTCGCGGTTGATCGAGCCGAGCCACTCGCCGGTTGATGCCGAGTCATTGTTCAGTGTCTGATTAATTGCCGCCACGCTTAAATAACCTTCGGTCATTGCCAGCGGCAATTGCACCTCCAGTTGATAACCGCCCGTGCGTTCCTGCCAGACACCTTTGATGCGATGCTCGCGCACGTAATGGGTAGCAGGTTCACCAAATTCGTTGTAATCAGAAACAGCTGCATGAGCGTTGATCATGCCGGGTGTGCTGGCATTGAGTAGAAAGTCCTGCGCATTGCCTTCGCTGTCGTGCATCCGCAACAGGAGATGGTCACTTTGCGTGGGGGATGCAAAGCCGGGGTTGTAATAGAGAATCTGCGGATCATCGACATGAATAAACAAATACAAATCTTTTGCATGGCTGGCCGCCTGCAGGTGCACACGGAAGGTGGACATTTCCCAGGTCATGCCTTCCAGTTCGCGGTGGCGCCATTCATCATCGTAGCCATCAAGTATGACGGGAGCTGGAAATGGATGAGCATAAATCTGATTGCTGGCGTAAACCTGTGCCGCAGGTTGTTGCAATTCCTGCAGCAGTGCTGGCTCATTGCTGATGCGATTGGCAATGGCCTGAGCGGTCGCGGATAACGCAATGCTTTGGCCCTCGCGCAATGCGTCTTCCATCTCGCGGATATACTGACACCCGGCCCAGGGCAGACTTAAACCGAGCAGACTTACTAACAATAATTGTCGACGCAGGCGCATTAGGCTTGTTCGTCCCAGCGATAACCCATGCCGTAGGCCGTTTTAACTGCATCGAATTTTTCATCAATGCGCATAAATTTTTTGCGGATGCGTTTGATGTGTGAGGTGATGGTGTTGTCATCGAGCACGACGTTAGCTGCATCCATCAATTGCTGACGGTTTTTAACGTGGCCGGGGTGTTTACTGAGGGCATTCACGATCCACAACTCGGTGATCGTAAGGTCCACCGGCTGATCATTCCAGTGCGCGCTCATACGATCCATGTTCAACAATAATTTGCCGCGCTGCAGAATTTCTTCGCTGGGTTGGGTGTCAGGTTTACGCAACGCATCAACACGGCGAAACAGCGCGACGATGCGCGCAAGCATGTGCGGCTGGCTGATGTCTTTGGTGAGGTAATCGTCCGCGCCCAGACGTAAGCCGGACACCACATCGAATTCGCTGTCCCGCGCCGTCAAAAAAATAATTGGCAAAGCCGGCGCTTTCGCGCGCAGGTCGCGACACAATTCAAAACCGCCTTCAATGTCATCCCCCAGACCCACATCAATAATGGCCAGATCTGGCAGATGTTGATCAAACGCAGCCAGTGCGTCGGGACGGTTGTGATACAGGCTCACCGTATAACCCTGACGCGTTAGCGCATCGCGATAATTGTGGGCGAGGGCGATTTCGTCTTCAACGATAGCGATATGGCGGGCCATGGCGGTCCTTTTGCTTATGCGGTATTTATTGTGTCGGATTACGCCGCTGCGCGGCTAATTCGACCTACGGGTATGGGAAGTTTAGTGGAGAAAAACCGCGGCGAACGCTTTTGCCACAATTCGCCATAATTGATCACCGGTTTTGCGTTTTTCTGCCCCGGCAGCGCCGGAATACATTGGTTTACTCATCCTGTAAACGCCGTCTATGGCATTAATTTTTGCAGGGAATACTACCATGTGTTTTAACCGCCGCCGCATCCCCCGACATTTGCTGTTACAACCTTCACCGCCCTATCGGCCCGCGCGTCGATTATGGAAGTGGCTGTTAGGTTTTCTGGTGGTGCTGCTGGCCATCGCCGCTGCCGAAATCGCGCGGGCTGAACTGAACCCGGAACAGGCGCGGGCTGGCTCGTTGTTATTCAAAACGCCGCAGGGTTATCAGGCAGCGCTGCATCATCACAGTGAAGCACAGGTCACGATCAACGGCCTGCTCGCGCGGGTGGTGCTGCGCCAGACCTTTGAAAATGTGACGGATGAGTGGGTAGAAGGGGTTTACGTATTTCCGCTGCCGGAAGATGCAGCGGTTAATCGTATGGTGATGGAGATCGGTGAGCGCCGGATTCTGGGGGAGGTCAAGGAAAAGCAGGAGGCGCAACGTATCTACGATCAGGCCAGACGCGCGGGCAAGCGCGCCGCACTGACGCGCCAGGAGCGGCCTAATCTGTTTACCCAGGTTATCGCTAATATCGGCCCGCAGGAAAAAGTGGTCATCGAACTGCAGTACCACGAGCTGGTGAGCTATCGCGATCAAACCTTCAGCTGGCGCTTACCCACAACACTCACGCCGCGCTACATCCCCGGTGTGGTACAGCAGGATGCGGACATGCAAGTGATGCTGGAAAACCACAGTGGCTGGGGTTGGGCACAACCCACGGATCAGGTGCCCGACGCTCATCGCGTAACGCCGTTTGTGCATCCTGCACCGCCGCCCGACACCAACCACATTGCCATCAATATCAGCCTCGACGCCGGTGTCCCCCTGACGCAGATTCACGGTAGCTACCACGAATTGAGCATTTATAAGCTGGGCCAAGGCCACCAGATTACGCCGACACAGAAGACCATCCCCATGGATCGTGACTTTGAACTGCAATGGCACGCGGTTGCCGGCAAGACGCCCGACGCCGCTTTCTTTACCGAACAGGTGGATGGCGAAGATTATGCGCTGCTGATGATTTTGCCTCCGCAGCAGTCTGCTGGCGCGCCGGCACTGCCCCGTGAAGTTATCTTTATCATTGATACCTCTGGCTCTATGGGGGGCGTGTCTATTGAACAGGCCAAGGCCAGCCTGCAACTGGCCCTGTCACGGCTGACTGACCGGGACCGCTTCAACGTGATCGAATTCAACTCGTATCATCAGGCGCTCTTTTCTCGCCCTGTCGCTGCCGATGCCCGTTCATTGCAGCAGGCGCAAAGCTTCGTACAGCGTCTGAATGCGGAGGGCGGCACGGAGATGGCTCCGGCGTTGGAGGAAGCGCTGCGCTATCCGGCGGCGGAAGGTTATCTGAAACAGGTGATCTTTATTACCGATGGCAGTGTGGGTAACGAAGCGGCGCTGTTCGAACTGATCCATCAACAATTGGGTGATGCGCGCTTGTTTACTGTGGGCATCGGCTCGGCGCCCAACAGTTACTTCATGACCAAGGCTGCGGAATTCGGGCGCGGTACTTTCACCTTTATCGGTGCCCAGACCGAGGTCGCGGCCAGGATGCAGTCGCTGTTTAACAAACTGGAAAGCCCGGTGATGAGCGATATCGACGTCCAGTGGCCGGTGCCGGTGGAAGCATGGCCGGCGCGCATCCCCGATCTGTATCAGGGCGAGCCATTGCTGATCAGTGCTAAGGTGAAGCCTTCGCAAGCCGACGAGGCATCAACGGGTTCGGCCGTGGGTGAGGAGGCTGCGCAAGGGAAGGCTAGAGGGCAATCAACAACAGCCAGAGGGCAGAAAAGCACAGCCGCCGCCTGGCCGAGCCGGGCGACGATTGCTGTGCGTGGTCAGCAGGCCGGTCAATCATGGTCGCGCAAACTGGTGGTGGGGGATTCATCCAGCAGCGCCTTACCCAGTGGGATTGCCGCGCGTTGGGCGGAACAGAAGATTGCGGCGCTGCTGGACGAGAAGGTACGCGGTCGGCCAGAGCTGGAGGTGCGCGAAGCCATCCTGGCAGTCGCGCTGCAGCATCAGTTGATGTCGCCCTACACCAGTTTTGTAGCAGTGGAAGACCTGCCCAGCCGGCCGCTGGATCAAGCCGTGGCGCAGGCTCCGGTGCCTAATCTACTACCCCAGGGGCAGCAGGCCACGCCTTTGATGTATCCGCGTACTGCGACCTCGTTGCTGCTGAACTGGATGATAGGCAGTGGTGCATTACTGGCATTGCTGGTTCTGCACCGCCGTGGTACCGGTCGTTCGACGGCTTGCCGCTTCACCAGCCCGAAAGGCGGTGCGCAATGACCAGACGCTATCTCAGCTGCAGAGTAGCGGGTGTCGATGACGCGAAATATGTGAGCCCGAACCCTGTTGTGACGCACGCTCCCCTTGCGTCACCGGCTAGCGCTGAGCCCGATCTGACCGGAGATCTGCTGGGGTCGAGCCGCCAGGTGTTGTTGCCTCATGCGTCTCGACAATGTGCCTCGGGGCAATCTGCCTCGGCGCAATTTATCCCTGAACCAGCCACCTGTGTTTCATTTGCAGCAGCCCCATCCACCTCAATACCCTTCGCGTGGCTGCGCCGGTTGATCCCCTGGGTGAGTGGATTGCTGTTGCTGCTGGTGCTTTGGCAGTGGGGCAGTGCGGGGTGGATTCTGGTTAAAGCCCAGCTGGCGCAGTGGTTGATTGCGCAGGCCTGGGAGGATCAGAGTGCAGACGGACGCCAAGCCAGCATAAAGCCCTGGCCGTGGGCCGATACCCACCCGGTGGCCCGTCTGCGTATGCCGAAAGAAGGTGTGGACCTGTTCGTACTCGAAGGTGCTCAGGGTAATTCACTGGCTTTTGGTCCTGGCCATCTGCACGGCACAGCCCTGCCGGGGGACGGCATCAGTGTGATTGGCGGCCACCGCGACACCCATTTCCGGTTTCTGCGGAATGTAGCGGCGGGGGATAACCTGTCTATCGAAACCCGCGACGGACGCCGGCTGACCTATCGCATTGAGCAGCGCCAGGTGGTGGATTCCCGGCATACGCCGCTGTATCTGCCCGATTACCCAGACACGGGTCTGGTGCTGATTACCTGCTACCCCTTTGAGGCTCTTGATCCTAACGGACCTCTGCGGCTGGTGGTATGGGCAAGAGAGGTAAATGAAGAAGAGCTGGGGTTAGCTGACTTTCCTGTTGAAGCCCCCGACGCGCATCCGCTGAGTTTTTCTCTTTGATCTGCTTTACCGCGAAACAGGTCGTGGTGGGGATGTCCCGCACGACCTGCTGCTTTTCCCGCTGATACCTGAAGTTCCCCCCAATAACCGCCGGCCAGTCACAAATACCTGAATTATTGCGTGCCCGAATCCAGTGCAATGGGCTATTGTTATGAAACGCGCCGGCAGCTGAATTGGGCCGTCGGTTTGTGGTCGTAACGGGTTGTGGTCATAACAATGATTGTTTGACCTTTGCCTTCCCGATTCGGGCAAGACTCATCTGAGCAGTTAGGAGAAACCTATGTTGTTGCTGTCGTTGCTACTTATTCTGATTTTGATCGGTGTCCTCCTGTACCGCAGAGTTCCACTGCCAGCCGCCTCGGCCATCGTGGTGCTGGCCTGGCTGGTGTTGGGGTTCATATCGTCAGCCATGTGGTCGTTGTGGCTGGTCATTCCCCTGGCGGCGGTGCTGCTGATCCTGAACGTACCCGCCTTGCGCCGGCCGATCCTCTCCAAGCCTGTGTTTGAAATACTCAAGAAGTCCATGCCCAGCATGAGCGTCACTGAACGTGAAGCGCTGGAGGCGGGGACCACCTGGTGGGAAAAGGACATCTTCAGCGGCCGGCCGGACTGGAACCAGTTTGCCCAGATCGGCCTGCCGCAGTTAACCGCCGAAGAGCAATCCTTTCTGGATAACGAAGTCACCGAGCTGTGTGCTCTGCTCGACGAGTGGGATATCCACAATAGCCGTAAAGACTTATCGCCCGAAGCCTGGCAGTACCTCAAAGACAAAGGCTTCCTTGGCCTGATCATCCCCAAAGAGTTCGGCGGCCGCGACTTCAGCCCCTACGCCCAGAGCCGCGTTATGAGCAAGATCGCCAGCCGTTCGATTACGGCGGCAGTGACTGCCATGGTGCCCAACTCTCTCGGTCCGGGTGAGCTGTTGATGAAATATGGGACCGAAGAACAGAAACACCGCTGGCTGCCCGGCCTGGCGCGGGGTGAGGAGATTCCCTGTTTTGGTTTGACTGGCCCTGAAGCCGGCTCCGATGCGGGCTCCATCCCGGATGTGGGCATCGTCTGCAAAGGTGAGTTTGAAGGCAAAGAAGTGGTGGGTCTGCGGCTGACCTTTAACAAGCGCTGGATTACGTTGGCCCCGGTTGCCACTGTGGTGGGGCTGGCGTTCAAACTGGTGGACCCGGACAGCCTGCTCGGTGATCCCACGAAAAAAGAATATGGCATTACCTGTGCGTTGCTGCCTGCCGACCATCCCGGTGTTGAGATAGGCCAGCGGCATAACCCCGGCTCGCCCTTTATGAATGGTCCGGTAATGGGTAAAGACGTATTCATCCCGATTGACTGGGTCATCGGTGGTGCGGCTATGGCTGGTAAAGGCTGGCGCATGCTGATCGAATGTCTGGGCGCCGGTCGCGGCGTGTCCCTGCCGGCTCTGGCCACGGCCAGCGGTGAGATGAGCTACCGTATGGTGGGCGCGTTCGCGCGTATTCGCCGCCAGTTCAATATGGAAATCGGTAAGTTCGAGGGCGTTCAGGAAGCCACGGCAGATATTGCCGGCAGTGCCTATACCCTGGAAGCCATGCGTCACCTGGTCACCAAGGGCTTGGAAAATGGAGCGCCGTCGGTGATGACTGCTATGGCTAAATACCACGCCACTGAAATCATGCGGCGGGTGATCAACCACAGCATGGATGTCGTTGCCGGACGCGCTATCCAGCTCGGCCCGCGCAACTTCCTCGCGTTTCCTTATCAGAGCATTCCGGTGGCTATCACGGTGGAGGGAGCCAATATCTTGACCCGCTCGCTGATGATCTTCGGACAAGGTGCTGTGCGTTGCCATCCTTATCTGTTCCGCGAGATGGAAGCCATGCAGGCGGATGATCTGGAGACATTCGACCAGTTGTTTATCCGGCATCTGGGGCACGTGTTCAGCAACCTGACCCGCACCCTCGTCTATGGCGTTACCCGGGGCCGCTTCAGTGAAGCACCGGCCAACGCGGATAATTTCAGCACGCGGTGGTATCAGCGCATCAATATCCTCAGCGCGTCGCTGGCGGTGACGTCCGATTTCGCGCTAGCGATCCTGGGTGGCAACCTGAAACGTCGCGAATTATTATCCGCTCGCTTGGGTGATGTGCACAGCCAGCTGTTTATCGCCTGTTCAATCCTCAAGTACCACTCCGCCCACGTGCGCACCCGCGAAGAAGATGCCCATGCGGAATACGCTATCACGGCCGCGCTTTACAAAGCCCAGGAAGCTCTGCTGGATTTCTACGCGAACTTCCCCGTGCGCATTGTGGCGTGTGCATTAAAGCTGATCACCTTCTCCGCTGGACGCATCGTCGCTAAGCCCAGCGATGAGCTGACGCGCTTAATGGGCGATCTGATCATGGAAGACAACCCGGTGCGGCAGCATTTGGGTACCTTCGTCTACCGCAACACTGATCCAGATGATGCGACCGGGCGCGTGGAACATACCTATCAACTGCTGCTCGCCCTTGGGCCCTTGTGGAACACCTTTGCCCGCGCCCAGAGCAGCGGCAAGGTCACGGGAGCCACGCTGGAAGAGCGCCTGCAGGACGCGGCCAACAAAAACATCATTCAGCAAGGTGATATCGCCCGCTTGCTGGAATATGACGCCCGCCGGTTTGATTGCTTGCTGACGGACGCGTTTGATTCGATTTAATACTTTTGTCAAAGCCCCTCTAGCAGGGGCTTTTTTTTGGCCAATTAGGATGCGGACTGCGTAATCCGGCGTCAGCGGCGTTGTTCGACGAGCCAAAGTTGCCGTGGTAGTGTCCTTCCTTCTCATTCAGTCATTAATCATTAGTCGTCAGCGTGCGACGTCACTCGTTTAGCCACAGGAGAAACCATGAGCTGGCTCCCCGATGAAGAACCTCAATGTGTGGACCATGCTGGCGACATCTCGCCAGTTGAATTGATCATCGAGCCCAAAGCGCGCGACCTGGGCGATTTTGAAGTACGGCGGGTGTTGCCTTCGGGAAAACGGCAGATGGTCGGACCCTTTATCTTTTTCGATCATATGGGGCCGGCGAATTTCCCGGCAGGCGAAGGAATGGATGTGCGTCCGCATCCGCATATTGGCCTCGCAACGGTGACTTACCTTTACACCGGCTCAATCCTGCATCGCGACAGTTTGGGCTGTACGCAGCTGATTACGCCGGGGGCGATCAACTGGATGACCGCTGGCCGAGGTATTACCCACTCGGAGCGCACCAGCGATGAGGCCCGGCACCAGCATCAAGTGCTTGAAGGTCTGCAGTTATGGGTGGCGTTACCTACGGAGTATGAAGAAGTCGAACCTTCATTTGAGCATTACCCACCGGAAGCGATACCGGAGCTGGATCGCGACGGTGCGCGTATCCGCGTGCTGGCCGGGACGGCATTTGGTGTGAATTCTCCGGTAAAAACCCTGTCGCCACTGGTTTATGCGGATATTGCCCTGCATCCGGGCAAGGTGCTCAAGCTGGATATCGACTACACCGAGCGTGCAATTTACATCGTAAAGGGGCAGATCACCTTGGCCGGCGAAGGTTATGGAGCGGGGCGAATGCTGGTGTTGGCACAAGGCCGTGAAGTAACTTTTCGGGCGGATGAAGAAACCCGGCTGGTGGTCGTTGGGGGTGAACCGCTGGATGGGCCGCGGATCGCCTGGTGGAATTTCGTCTCCAGCAGTCGCGCGCGGATTGAGCAGGCCAAGGCGGATTGGCAGGCCGGACGTTTTGCCCAGGTGCCGGGGGAGACAGAATTTATCCCCTTACCGGATCGTTAGTCCGGTTGTTCGTCGGTTGGCCCAGCGGATTCCGGAACCTCGATGTCCGCGATGATGGTGCAATTCCGGCCGGCGGATTTGGCTTTATACAGCGCGGCGTCCACCCGTTTAAACGCCGACGGGAAGTCCTCTTCCGGCTGGATAGTGCTGACGCCGAAGCTGGCGGTGATGGTCATCGGCTTTTCTTCTTCAAACACCGTTTCGCTGATAATCCGCCGGATTTTCTCTGCCAGATAAAATGCACTGTCGATGGTGGAATCGGGGCAGATCAGGAGGAATTCCTCCCCGCCCCAGCGACCGAAGATATCCTGGCTGCGAATGTTGCTGCTCACCGTCAACGCAAATTGCTTAAGGATCTTGTCACCTACCGCATGGCCACGGCGATCGTTGATGCGTTTGAAATGGTCGATGTCGATGATAATCAAGGCGATGGATGGAGGCCGTGGGTCAGCCAGCAGTTGGGCGATCTCTTTGTCGATGGCGTAACGATTATTAATGCCGGTCAAGGCGTCCACGTGGGACAGCGTCTGAAAGCGCGTTTTTTCTGTCTCCAGACGCGAATTGCTCACAGCCAGCTCATTGATTTGCTGCTGGGCCTGGCGGCCTTCCCGGTCGAGTCTGATCATCCGAATAGCGACCACAGACAGCCCCACCAATATCCACAATCCCATAATGCCGAGATACCAATGTTCCGGCGAGATCAGATCGCCACTGAAGCTCAGCGATTCCAGAGTGACATCATGGTTACCGGGTGAAAGCCCCTCCACAAATTCAATACCTACCGAGATCACGTTGCTCAGATCCGGTCGCGCCAGATGACGGGGAATATTGTATTGGTCAATCCACCATCCAGGGACGGTAAACTCGCTCAACGCAATATGGACCTCTTTATTAAAATCCTCGCGGCGCAACATAACATCGTGAAACTTAGTGCTGTTGCTATCTTCAGCGGTTGTAAAGCGATCATCATGATGACGTAAGACCACGCGTATCTTCTGCGCCGGTCCCGTGTAATTCAGCTTGATATTGAGCGTGTCATAGCTGGATAAATCCCGGCCGGGAACCATACCGTCGACCAGTATCATGGCGAAGGTGCACACCAGCCAATCATCTACCGCTTCGCTGATACAGCGCCACTGATGCTTGCTCTGGTCAATAAACTCAAACCGCGTTTTGCTGCCCTCGGGCGTCGCTGTGTAATAAAAGGTGGACGCATAATTGCCCCCCGGCACAACATTGATGCTCTTGTCGGGGAGATAGCGCTGCAACACGATCACGCCTATCGACGCGACAATAGCCAGCAGCAGTACCAGATTGAGGGTGTTGATTTTCTTCATAGCGGGATCATGAAAAACCTATGGACTCAGTATTGGTGAACATAGCCGGTTTTTCCATGAAATATTGAAGAAATATGCGCCTCCCCCTCAACGCTCTGCGCGAGCTTATGCGCGGTGCCTAACTGATCCCTGAAAAACCCATGGCGTTTACTCAAATTCCGTCAACCTTCGGCTTTTTATACGGTCATCTTCCCAAGCGATTCTGATTTCATTTCCCACTGATCTGAAGAGGAGAGACGCATGCTTGCCATGAACTATCGAGGCCCGCAGCGCGTGCGGGTTTCACAAAAACCGATGCCCGAGATACTCCACCCCGAAGATGCCATTGTGCGTGTAACGCGCTCCTGCATTTGCGGCTCCGACTTACATCTTTACAACGGCAACGTACCGGACACGCGGGTCGGCACCACGTTTGGCCACGAATTTGTGGGGGTGGTGGAAGAGATTGGCGCGGCTGTAACCCAAATTAAAGTCGGCGACCGTGTCATCGTCCCGTTCAATATTGCCTGCGGCCGCTGCGTTTTTTGCAAACAGGGTCTGTTCGGAAATTGTCACGAATCCAACTCCCAGGCGACGGCGGTAGGCGGCATCTTTGGTTATTCACATATCGCCGGCGGTTACGACGGTGGCCAGGCGGAGTATGTGCGCGTGCCTTACGCGAACGTCGGCCCCACAGTTATTCCGCCGGGCATGGATCTGGATGATGCGGTGCTATTAACGGATGTCGTGCCCACCGGTTATCAGGCGGCGGAGATGGGCGGCATCCAGCGCGGGGATACCGTGGTCGTTTTCGGCGCGGGACCTATCGGCATCATGGCGGCGCGATGCTCGTGGTTATTCGGTGCGGGGCGAGTCATTGTCATCGACCAGCTCGATTATCGTCTTGAGTTCGCGAAAAATTATGCGCAGTGTGAAGTTTATAATTTCAGATCCATGGATGACCCGGTGGTATTCATCAAAAAAATCACGGACTCGCTCGGTGCCGATGTGTGCATTGATGCCGTAGGTGCTGAAGCCGCAGGCAGCGCGATGCAAACTATCACTGGACGAAAAATGTTATTGCAGGCTGGCTCCGCCACCGCGTTGCAATGGGCCATCAACTCCGTAAAAAAAGGCGGCATCGTTTCGATTGTCGGCGTGTATGGGCCGACCGGAAATTTAATTCCGATCGGCAATGTGTTGAATAAAGGCATCACCCTGCGGGCAAATCAGGCCTCGGTAAAACGTCTCCTGCCGCGACTTATTGAGCATGTGCAGAACGGCATCATCGATCCCAAAGCATTGATCACGCATCGCATTCCTTTGGAAGATGCCGCCGATGCCTATCGCATCTTCTCCGACAAACTGGATGACTGCATCAAACCGGTGCTCATCCCACCGCGAGCCAACCAATAAATTTTTCGCAGAGGAAAACATCATGGAAAATTTCGACAACGGCCAACCGCGCAATCCCGATATGTCACACATCAAAGGGTGGGGCATTGATGCCGATCCGAAAAATGATCCCACCTATCCCATGCGCCAGCGCGCAACCGACGGCGAACAAAATGCACAATGGCAACGCCCGGACCAGCAACAGGAAACCATCGAAGTCCTGAGTTCCATCGAACGGCCGAGCCTGAGTTCTGTATTCGGAACCTCCGTTCCGCCTTCTGGATTGAGCGGCATGATCCGCCGCTGCGCCTTCAAATATAGCGAAGGCAGTTTTGGTCACTGGCTGCCATTGTTATTTGCAGACCGGGTGGATCAAGTTGAAGGAGTGATTGACGATTTATCCCACGGCCACCTGCCAAATATCTGTGCTGAGCGCGGCATGAAAGCACAGTGGGAACACGATCAGCGCGGTGTGATGAACAAAATCACGCTTGGACTTGGCGTGATTGCAGCGGCAGTTGTGGTGTCGAGTCGGTGTAAAAAATAAATATTTTTTTGAAACTCACATAAAGAAGCCGTCGTTTTTTAATGGTGGCTTTTTTTGAAATAGTTTGCTACGGGTAAGGAAAGACTGTAATTCAATCTCTGTCACTGTTTATCGGGCCACCAAACCAAGAAAGGATGAACAGTATGAATCGGAAAGACATCGAAGCCTTTGTTCGCGAAAAAGGAAAACAGTTGAAGACCAAAAAGGATATAAGTTATTTTACCCAAATGCTCACTAAAGTCTGTTGAGGCCGCCGTTAACGGCGAATTGGGTGTCCACTCGGTTGTGAGAAGTACCAGAACCGAGGCCGGAGGGCCCCAGCTCAACTCTTTTGTACCATTCCTTTTTTTTAGTTCGAGGATGTTCCCGAAGGAGCTGAATCAGAATCAATGCGGATGGTAAAGCGGTGGTTGAAACCGCGAGTTTGGCTTCCGCTTTAGCTGTGGTTGGCAAAGGATTGAAGATTGTAATTAAAGATGATCTAACTACTTTTTCGTATTCAGAGGAGACATAAACGTATTTAATATTTTCTGATTAAAAAAATTAAATATCAACGGTAAGGAAACTTAAAAATGCTAAAAAAGATGTCAATTGGAGTGTTTGTAATAGTCTCAGCTTTTTGTCCTTTAATTTATGCTGGAGACGGAGAGGACATTATTGTTACAGGTGAACGAGGCTATATGTCTCCCCTCGACTGGTATGAGGAATACGTTCGTCAAGAACAGCTCCGCCAGCACGCGCAAAGAGCAGCAGAAGCAGAACGCCAACGCGCACTTGCGGAACAAAGCAGGCGTAATCAATTAAAAGCAAAGTGTGTAGGCGATGCGAAAGGTTTAGGAGGATGGTGTCGTCATAACGCTCATAAAATGAACGTAAATGACACTTCTGCCTGTGGATCTATGGCCAGTGGATTTAGTGGTAATTTCGAACTTTCTTTTCGTGTTATTACAATAGGAGCTGGATGGAGTGCGGACGCAAAAGTTGCACACTGTCACGCTGTTGTAGCCGCAGAGCTAGGACGGGCATTAGCTGAGTGCGATTTTAATGAGCAGAGAAATCTCAACTTTTGTGGCTGATTTACGCTCATGACGATTTAGGCTCTTCTCCAGCAAGTGAAGGCCTAAATCTCCCAATAAAGGATTAAGTAGTATGGCTATTAATATGAAAGTAATTACAGTGTCGGTTATCTTGGCCACAACAGGGCTATCGATTTTTCTTATAAATAAAAAAGCTGAACCTGATATTGAAGAGCTTTCGTCAGGTAATAATTATTCAGCATCAGCAGGCGCCGATGTAAAAAATTCCTATGCTGAAAATGCTCCCCGCACGAATGTTTATTATCATCAATCTATAGCACCAGACGCCAAATCATCAGGAGTAAAAATCAAAAAGGAAATGCACAGAACCCCCACTGCACCGCAAGCTAAAGAGGGCAGGGTCCACCTCAATGATCTAGGTTATATCACTCGTGAAAATGATCATGTCTATAGTCAATATGACATTTCTACCTTGGAGGAAATGGCTGATCAAGGAGATTTCATTGCTTTGAACACGCTGACTAAAATGTATGCTGAATTAGGTGAAACCCAAAAACTCAGAGAGACTTGGGAGAAGGAGGCGGTATTTGGCTCTACATCCGCGGCAGTTGGTTTGGCTCATTTTAACCTTGGTTTTGTGGAGTATTTTTCGGATAAACCTGAATTTCAGCAGAAAGCATTGACGGAAGGAGTCGCATGGATCAAGTTCGCGATGATGAGAGGTGATCCAAGTGCAGAATCTGTATTGCAAGAGCGGGTGCAGGCAATAAAAGGTATGGAAGAATTAATTGATTGGACTAAAGTTGAAAAGCGAGCGGAAGAAATTTATCAACAACTTGAAAGCGAAAGATCCGCACGAGGCTTTCCCCCCTTTGAAAATAAAAATCTTGGATATATGAAGCCGCTTTTTGGTAATTAATTAAAGTGGTAGATATAGCCATGGTGTTTACGGAAAAGGTATTCGTAAACACCCTTGTCCGATGGCTTCGCGCACATACCCACGACTAATCCGACCCAAGATCTTAAAAACTAAAGCGGTGGATGTACTGGATTTGTTATCTTGCAACAACTCGAAGTTTTCGCGGGGGGGGGAATCACAATGATTAATTGGAAGGAAAAAATGGCGCACCCGACAGGATTCGAACCTGTGACCAACGGCTTCGGAAGCCGCTACTCTATCCAGCTGAGCTACGGGTGCTGGAAACTGATTTCTTGCGGTTAAGCAGCATTGCGCGCTATCACCACCAAGAGGTCGGCGATTTTACTTGTCTCTGCGCCCTGAGTCCATGGCCAATTTGGTGATTGTGGGGTTTTCCTGCTGTCCGGCCAGGTCCTGGATGGTCAGGGTCTGCTCGATAACGACGGAACCCAGGCTTTGGCTGATGGTGCCGAATTGGAAGTCGTCGATCATTCGCTCGAGGCGCGGCAGGCAGCGTTTGAGGTTGGTGTAGTGGCGGAAACGGGAAAACCAGCTGGCGTTGGGGATGCGTGGCTGGTCCGGGTCTATCTCCCAGGGGTGCAGGTAGAAAATCTGCGGTTTGCTCTGGTTCAAGCTGGCGCGCTCGAATAGCCAGCGAGATAACACATAGGGATATTGTCGGAAGTAACCGCCGCCGGCGGCAGGTATGGCTTGTCCGAGCACTTTGGCGGTGGTCAGGGGGAACTCCGTTAACCGTGCGCCGCTGTTGGTGATGATGGTATAGGGTTGTTCGGGGCTACCGGGGATGCCGTAATTGTCGTGGCGGGTCGGGAAGATGCTGGAATCCCAGGTGAATCCCAGGTCTGCAAGGATATCCAGCGCCCACAGCGATTTACGCGTAATCGAATAGCTGGCAGCGCGGTAGCCGGTTACCGGCGTGTGGATGATGCCTTCAAGGATCTCCTTTGACCGCGCGGTTTCTTCGCGGAAGATGTCCGGGGTTTGCTTGTAGATCAGTTGATGGCTGTATCCGTGGGAGGCAATTTCATGGCCCTGCGCATGGATGCGTTTAACCAGATCAGGATACCGTTCTGCCACCCAGCCAAGAATAAAGAAGGTGATCTTGATTCCTGCGTCATCGAACAGCTGCAGCAACTTATCCGTATTTTCTTCCACCCGCGAAGGCCATTGCGTCCACTCTGCGGGCTTGATGACATTAGCGAAGGCGGCGACGTGGTAATAGTCTTCCACGTCGACGGTCATGGCGTGTGTCACGGTGTTTGCTTTCATGATGAATGCCTTTGAAGATAAATCCCTGCGGGTTGCTGTCACGGTTCCCGTTTAAGCAGGTGCTATAACTTGCGACTCTTTCGGTGTTTCTCGCCTATCTTTTAGCTTTTTCCGCTGACCTGTGGCCCTCGGGCCACTATGTCTGGTACATGTTTCTATACTTTGTAATAGTCCCGATACCACTTCACGAAGTTATCAATACCGACTTCTACCGGGGTAGTGGGTTTGTAATCCACGTCTTCGATCAATGCGTCTACGTCGGCGTAGGTATCCGGCACGTCCCCGGGCTGCAACGGCAATAAATTCTTGATGGCTTTTTTGCCGAGGCATTCTTCCAGCACTTCAATGTAGCGCAGGAGCTCCACGGGATTGTTGCTGCCGATGTTGTAAATACGGTAGGGCGCTTTGGATGTAGCGGGGTCAGGCTTGTCGCCGCTCCACTGCGGATTGGCCGGCGCCACATGATCCAATGTGCGAATCACGCCTTCCACAATATCGTCGATATACGTGAAGTCGCGGCGGTGGTGGCCGTAGTTAAAGACATCAATCGGCTCGCCGGCGAGAATCTTTTTGGTGAAGATAAACAAAGCCATGTCAGGGCGACCCCAGGGACCGTACACGGTAAAGAAGCGCAACCCAGTGGTGGGGATATTGAATAAATGGCTGTAGGTGTGCGCCATCAATTCATTGGCTTTTTTGCTGGTGGCGTAGAGGCTGACTGGATGGTCGACGTTGTTGTGCACCGAAAACGGCATCGCCGTATTCGCGCCGTACACAGAGCTGCTGGAGGCATACACCAGATGATCAGTGCCCAGGTGGCGGCAGGCTTCGAGAATATTCAGAAAGCCGGTGATGTTGGAATCAATGTAGGCCTGGGGATTAATCAGTGAATAACGCACCCCCGCCTGAGCGGCCAGATGCACCACGCGATCCGGTTTGTGGTCTTTGAATACCTTATCAATCGTGGCTTTATCTTCGAGATTGCCGCGCACATCGGTAAAACCTGCCTGGGGCAGCAATTGCGCCAGGCGGTCCTTCTTGATCTGCACATCGTAATAATCGTTAAGATTATCGAGGCCTACCACCTCATCGCCACGCGCCAGAAGACGTTTGGCCAGACTGGAACCGATAAAGCCGGCGGTGCCGGTCACTAACACTTTCATGGGAAATCCTTATTGATTACAGACGTGCGTCCACTGCCGCTTTGGGCAGGATGTGCTTAACATCAAAGAGCACGTGGTTGGGTTTGCCGAAGGCGCGAATAGCGTCGGCACCCAGTTCACGGAATGATTGATGCCCAACGCACAGAATGACCGCATCGTAACTCGCTGATTTAGGGTAATCAATCAAATCCAGACCATACTCATGCTGGGCTTCGGCTTTATCCGCCCAAGGGTCGTAGACATGCACATTAGCGTTGTATTTTTGCAGCTCATGGATGATGTCGATGACGCGGGTATTGCGCAGATCCGGACAGTTCTCTTTAAAAGTCAAACCCATGATGAGAATGTTGGAATCCACCACATGGGTCTTGCGCTGAGTCATCAGCTTCACCACCGAATCTGCAATGAAGTTACCCATGCCGTCATTAATGCGTCGACCGGCGAGGATAACTTCGGGGTTGTAACCAACCTGTTGCGCCTTGTGTGTCAGGTAATACGGGTCGACACTGATGCAGTGGCCACCGACGAGGCCCGGACGAAATGGCAGAAAATTCCATTTGGTCCCCGCCGCTTCGAGAACTTCCAGCGTGTCGATGTCGAGTCGTTTGAAGATCAGCGCCAATTCATTGACGAGTGCAATATTAATATCGCGCTGGGTGTTCTCGATAACCTTGGCTGCCTCAGCCACTTTAATACTGCTGGCTTTGTGCGTGCCGACGACTACAATTTTCCGGTAAAGCTGGTCAACATATTCAGCCACCTCCGGCGTGGAGCCGGAAGTGATCTTGGTGATGTTGTGAACGCGATGCTGCTTGTCGCCGGGATTGATTCGTTCAGGACTGTATCCGGCAAAAAAATCGCGATTGAATACCAGGCCTGAGCCGCGCTCGATAAGTGGGACGCACACCTCTTCCGTGCAGCCGGGATAAACCGTGGATTCAAATACCACAATGCTGTTCTTGCTAATTACCCGACCGAGGAGTTGCGAAGCTTTTTCCAGCGGCGTCAGATCCGGCTGCTTACTTTCATTAATGGGAGTGGGCACAGTAACGATGTAAACATCACATGCTTTGATGTCATCTTCGTGCGTTGTATAACGTAAGGATTTTGCTTCAGCGAGTTCAGCACTATCCAGCTCCAGTGTGTGATCAACACCACGACGCAATTCATCGATCCGATGTTGATTGATATCAAAGCCAATAGTGGTAACTTTTTTTCCGAATTCGACTGCCAGTGGCAGGCCGACATAACCAAGACCGATGACGCAGAGCGTAGGATTGCTGGAAAACATGATAAATAATTTCCTTGGGTATTCAATGGATCTGCTGGGCGGTTAAGTTACCACATTTACTGACGCTTTTAGTATCGCACTGCGAGCGAAATAAAAAACGTCCGACGCGACCTGTAATTATTTTCGACACTATGTAAATAAGTTCCAGACGCCATTTTCACTAGTCGAGTATTTGTCACAAAACCCGCTATAATGCCGGCTCATTTACGTCTGCTAACACTCGCTTACAAGGATTAAGCTTTGTCGTATATTCGCCTGAGCAAACATTACGTTCACTTACCGTATCTTTTTCTCGGAATCACCGAAGCATTGTTATTGATGTTCGCTGCATGGTTGGCGCAACGGGTAGATGCTTATATCACGCGTGATCAGGTAGATTCGGAAACCATCGTCTTCTACTGGTTCCCTGTACTGGTATTTTCTATCGTGATGAGCTGCTGCACGCTGTCGATGGGTGTTTACACCGCGATGGTGCGTGAAGGTAATGCGAGCATGATGTTGCGCACCCTTGTCAGTTTCTTTTTGCTCGGCAGCGTTGCGCTCTTTCTGTTAAATCTGATTATCCCCGGCGACCTCATCAACCAAAGTTTTATTTTCTGGGGCGTCATCATTGCGACCATTCTGGTGTTCATAACGCGCTGGTTATTTTTAGCAGTCGTTGATACCGCTAATCTGAAGCGCCGCGTCATACTTTACGGTGCGGGTGCGCGAGCCAAAACATTGCTGCAGGATCTCGCACCGGAAGTCGGTGTGCTGGGTGTACAGATTGCGGGATGTGTTCCCAACGAGCGCGAACCGATTGAGGTTGATCCTGCACTGTTGATTGAAGAGCCTGCTGACTGGCTCGCCTTCGTGCAAGAGAATCAAATTTCAGAGATTGTGGTCTCGCCTAACGAGCGACGTCGTGGCGAAGGCGGCTCCTTCCCACTCAATGAATTTATTGATTGCAAACTTGCCGGTGTTCCATCCAGTGATGCGCTGAGTTTTTGCGAACGCGAGTTAGGCAAGGTTGATATCACCTTGCTCAAACCAAGCTGGATGTTATTTTCTGACGGCTTCAAATATTCCAAGCGGCGCCTGTTTGCCAAGCGCTTATTTGATCTGGTCCTGGCCTCGCTGTTTTTTCTTATTCTCTGGCCATTTATGCTGCTGACGGCGTTGGCGGTAAAGCTCGACAGTCCCGGCCCGATTCTGTATCACCAGCTGCGCGTCGGCCTGAACGGTAAAACATTTCGTATCTACAAATTTCGCAGCATGCGGCAGGATGCGGAAGCGGGCGGTAAAGCCATGTGGGCACAGAAGAACGATTCGCGTGTAACGCGGGTGGGCGCGTTTATCCGTAACACTCGCCTTGATGAGCTGCCCCAGCTGTACAACGTGTTAACCGGTTCAATGAGTTTTGTCGGCCCGCGCCCTGAGCGTCCCGAATTTGTAAGTGACCTGGGCAAACAGATTCCTTTCTATGATATGCGTCATAAAGTGAAACCCGGCTTAATGGGCTGGGCGCAGTTGAAGTATCCCTATGGCGCTTCTGTTGAAGACGCCAAAAATAAATTGCAATACGATTTGTACTACACCAAAAATCACAGCTTTTTAATGGACATGTTAATCATGATCCAAACTGTGGAAATTATTTTGTTAGGCAAGGGCGTACATTGATTTACCCGCTGCCACAGACTCGACAATGAAGGAGTGAAGGCGTGAAAAAAAATATCTGGTTAGTAGGAGCGATGCTGATCGGCTTGGTGGTCAGCGCATGTTCAGGCCCAAAAAATGCAGCACCGCCGCTGAGTGAAACTGGCGGTGTACTTGATGAATATCGGATCGGCGTAGGCGATGCACTGGATATTAACGTATGGCGCAATCCGGAATTATCAGTCTCGGTGCCAGTGCGTCCGGACGGAAAAATTTCCATGCCGCTGATAGGTGACATTGCGGCGGCCAACCTGACCACTCGCGAACTATCGGACAACATCGTCAAAGGGCTTACCAACTTTGTGCGCAGCCCGCAGGTAACGGTAATTGTCACTAACCCCAGCAGTTCTGATTTTCAGCGGCGGGTGCGCATAACCGGTGCGGTGAATAATCCGCAATCCATTCCCTATCGAGAAGGTATGACCGTGCTGGATCTGGTATTGATGGCCGGCGGTACGAATGAATTCGCCTCGGGGAACGGAGCAAAACTTTACCGTAAGATCGACGGCAGCATAAAAGTGTATCCGGTGCGGTTGAATGATCTGGTGAACAAAGGTGATGTCAGCACCAATTATCCCTTGCAGCCGTCTGATATTGTTACAGTGCCTGAGCGCTCTTTCTGACGGTTGTCTAGACAGCCCTACTATCTGGTGAGGATTCATGGACACGGCGTTTATTAAAGATATCTTGCTCGCACTGAAAGCGGAGTTGATTCGTTTCCGCTTCTGGTGCGTGCTCTTGTTTATTCTGGTGAGCGGATTGGTACTGCTGGTTGGGGTCGTGTGGCCCAAGAGCTATGCAACCAGCGCATTGCTGTTTGCGGATGAAACCAACATTCTTGAACCGTTGCTGCGCGGCCGCGCGGAAGTTACAACGATTGACCGTTCGGTACAGGCCCGGGAAATTATCTATACCCGCGGTATCATGGAAGCGGTTGCACGTAAACGCGGTTTCATCACCAAAGATACACCACTCGAACAGCAGGAACGCATCATCCGTTCGCTGCGCAGTGGGCTGGATGTGCGTTCGGAGCAGAACAATTACTTCCGCATTTCCTTCACTTCCAATGACCCTGACAACTCATTTGAGACGCTTAACACCATCATTAACGTCTTCATTGAGAACAGCGCCAGCAAAAAGCGGCAGGAAAGTTTGAATGCATTTAATTTTATTGATGCACAGGTGCAGACTTACAAACGTCAGCTGGAACTGGCCGAAGAAAAACTTAAGGAATTTAACGCGCAGAACGTTGATGGTACCGAGGCGAGTGTTGCGGCGCGGATTGCTCAGCTGCGCAGCGATATAGAAACACTTAAGATTACCATTGAAGAAACTGAAGCTCGCATCAACACTCTGACCGTTCAGCTCGGCAACGAAAGCCAATACCAGCAAACCAAGGGCGAGATCGATGAATTGCGTCAGCGCCGGCAAGGGCTGGTCAGTCAGTTAGAGCAATTGCTGCTGGTTTATCAGGAAGGTTACCCCGATGTAATTTCGCTGCGTGCGCAGATAGCAGAGTTGGACACCGCCATCTATATCGCTCAGGGGTCTGGGGGCGAGGTCTATACCGGCCGGGGTGAAGCGCTGGAAAATCCGCTGTATGAAGAGCTGCGTCGGCAACTGTCGGTGGCGAAAGTAGATCTGCGCGGCCAGAAGCGGCGTATGGAATCCCTGGTGCATTTACTTGAACAGGAACACGAGCGCGCGCAGCGTGTTGCGGCTAATCAGGCGCAGCTGTCAGAGCTCACACGTGATTACAACGTGACCCGCGATGTTTATGAAGAGATGCTGCAACGTAAAGAATCGGCACGCTTGTCTATGACGCTCGACATCGAAGGGCAGGGGATCAGTTACCGCATTCAGGAGCCGGCTACCTTTCCGCTGAAACCGTCCGGCGTGCGGTTTATCCATTTCGCCATCATCGGCCCGATCCTCGGTCTGCTGGTGCCCATCGGTCTGCTGATTCTGTATGTCATGGTTGATCCACATTTCCGGTCTGCCCGTGCCTTACAGCAACAATTACCGCAGGGTGTTGAGCTGATCGGTATTATCCCGCATTACCACACACCACTTGGTGAGCGTCTGCTGAGGAAGGATGTGGTGATATTGCTCTTTTTATGTCTGTTGGCGATGGCCGCTTACGCCAGCTTTGCCAGCTATTGGCACATCACCACAAGCTAAGGGGGCAGGACATGATAGACAAAAGTAAAGAACGCAACATTGAACAATTGATCGAAGGCGTGGATGCCATGGTTGAGAGTCGCGATCAGCTGGTCAAGACCGCCGTGCTCGAACACCGCAAGCGTGAGCAGATCAAACATATGTCGCTGCCGGTATTGTGGACGCAGGATGAGCTTTACGAAAAGAAAGTGGTGTTCATCGGAATGCGCCAGCGGGAACTGCTTAACGCGTTTCGTGAAGTTCGGATTCGTCTGCTGCAAAAAAGCAAAAGTGACAACATTGTTGTATTGGTATCGTCAGTCAGTGCCAAGGTGGATTCACGCTTTTTTGGTTTTAATCTGGCGGCAACCTTTGCGCTGGACCCGCACAAGACCGCATTGTATGTAGATTGTAATCCTCACAGTCCCGATGCCGAGAAGTACACCACTACTCAGGTTGATAACGGTCTGGTGCAATACCTTTCTGATAATACGATCCCTCTTAAACATATTATCTATCCCAGCGGTGTTGAACGCTTACGGGTTATTCCTTCCGGGGGGTTGAGTGAGTCAGCGGCGGAGTTATTCAGTTCGAAGCGGATGCAGGTGTTTATCGCAGAAATTAAAAGCCGTTATCCGGATCGCTTTATCGTGTTGGATGCACCACCGGTGCAGCAGTCAACTGAAGCGCGCATACTCGCTCAGTATTGTGATCACGCCGTATTGGTTGTGCCGTTTGGCGAAGCAGTAACGAATGAAGTTTTATCGGCAGCGGAAGCGGTCGGTAAAGAAAAGTTCGCAGGGCTGGTTTTTAATCACTGACTTTATTCTGAGGCGTCACCATGAAACGGACATTATTCTTTCGCTGCTTTATTGGATTGTGTTTTCCAATTGTGACACTGCCTGCTCTGGCTGCTGTAGAAGTAGAGCTTGGTGCGATCAGTCGCTATTCCGATAACGCGCTGCGCACATCCAATGACAAAATCTCAGAGCGCCAGGACGAGTACAGAATAAGTATTCTGGCTGATTATGAGAATTCTCTGATAGATCTTGAGACCGACTATCGCGCAAGTGAAAACCGCTTTGACAAAGAAACGCAGCCAGATCGCAGCGTAATAGAAGGTAATGCGGAGCTGCTGATAGGCAAAGCCAATCATCCGGTTGATCTGCTGTTGGTTCATTCACGCCGCTCGGTGTTAGGCGCACCGGACCAGCTCAACTTGTTGCAGAACGAAGATGAGCGGCAGATTTTTTCAGCGATTCCGACAGTGCGTTTGCGCCTGTCTCCCGTTGATAATTTGCTGGTGCGGGGCGATTACACCGACGTGGATTTTCGTTACGCCGACATCTTTAACTCAGAGCGCACCGGCGGTTCGCTTATCTGGCAGCATCGATTCTCTTCCATAAGTGAACTGGAAGTAGCGGCGCAGCACACCGACATCAGTTACGCGGCCCTTCCTGGGAATGACTATGAATTCCAGAGTGCCTCTATTACCTATTCCACGGAATTGCGTTATTTATCCTATCGCGTGAGTGCCGGTTATAACGTGAGTAAGCCGGAAGTAGGCGAAGAGTTTTCAGCACCCAGCTATCGGGTGGAAGTGGATTACCGCACGGGTTTTAACACCTTCAGCCTGCGGGCCAGTCAGCAGATCACGGATACCTCGTTAGGCGATGGCAATCGCGGTTTGCTGGATAACATCAATCTGGAGGATGCGACGGGTGTTGGTCTGGATCAGTTTGAAAGTCGCGTTGCCGAACTCCGCTGGCAGAACCAGTCCATATGCAATCGCTGCAGCGCTTACGCGAGCCTGTTATATGAACAGGAGCAATACCAGACGCTGATCGAAGACAATAATCAGAATGTGGCCAGCCTCGGTTTTAATTATCAGATCTCGCGGGCGTCATCCATTGGGTTTGAAGCGAGCAGGCGCGAACGCCGGTTCGAGAGCGGCGTCAACAGAACGGATTTCACGCTTAACTCCGTCGGGGTCGATTACCGCTATACCTTCATCAATGATCTGGATGTCCAGCTGTTCTTTATCTTCGATAAGAGTGAATCTGATGGAGACCTCCTGACATACAAGGAGCGAGTTTCAGGCGTCGCCCTCGCCTATACCTTCTGATCCTCATCCATAATGGCGCTGAATTGTCGGTTTAACCTCTAATCAGGCAATTCAGTGCTTTCCCGCTCACAATTTTTTTAAAAGATGTAAACCGCTTCTCATATTTCCCCAGTTTATCCCGCTATTATCACGCCGCCTCGGTGAAGTCGTCGGTTTTCTTAACACTTCCTGTAAGCCGCCCAACGCATTTATGGCGTACTTTTGCTGCTGTCGCGTAAATTTTTATATAGCTTAAGTTCATATAAAGATTATTCCGCCAGTGAAGCCATCAGCAGAAAAAAAGTGGCGTCCATCACCAAATTGTAAAAAACCGCGCCGGGCGCGTGAATTTGCGAGAGCCTGATCAATACTGTTTCAAAACGCCCTCGCAGGAACGACAAAAATAAAGGTTTCTGCCTGGCTAATGGCCAACACTCTCAGGATTTATCCAGCATGAACATCTTCTCTCCTCGCTTGCCCGGCCTGCTGATATGTGCCAGCGCTCTGTTGTTGCTTACTGCGTGTGGTGGTGAAGACGAGGCGTCGCGTTTGGAGCAGGCTAACAACGTATCGAGCAGCGCGTTATCCATCAGCTCTGTAGCAGCTGAGTCGAACAGCAGCTCAAGTGTAGCTTCTGCGGTTGTGTCATCGAGCAATTCTTCGGCTCGTTCATCCAGTAATGTATCACCTGTTGGCGTGGTCGTATCCAGCTCCGCAAGCTCGCGCAGCTCAACGCGTTCCAGCGCCGCCAGTTCTGTGCGTTCCAGCAGCTCTTCTGCGAAGGCTGTTAAGCGGGAAGTGGTGATTGAGTGGTTCATCCCATCAGAGCGTGAAAATGGTGAATACCTTGAGCTGGATGAAATCGGTGGATACGAGATACGGTACAAATCAACATCTGCCTCCACTTATCAATCGGTGGTGGTGGAAGATGGCGATATTGATCGCTACTCTCTGGGCGAGCTTTCAGGCAGCTATGACTTTCAGATTGCGACCTTCGATGTTAATGGTCTGTACAGCGAGTTTGTCACCATTAGTCCCTACTGATCTCCATAGCTGACTCCAGTCACTGTACTGGATCAATCAGTCATTCCTTTTCCTAGCGTAATGCTTGGCCTCCTTTATTATTTACGCTGCTGGAGGCCTTCCTGTTCCGTTATCAGATTCGCTATTCAAGACCTTGGTGTTCAGGTAGTATCCCGCCATCGCTTTGTCTTTTGGAGGGTTGCGCATAGTTACATCAGGGAGTCTGGCGCCCGGATTAATCGCGCCTCATGATGTTGTTTGCCTGTAACGAGCAGATGAAAAATAACGCTATATCCTCACCATCCACTCGCCCACAGCGAAACATATTCGCGCAGTTTCTTCTGTTCTTTCTGATAATCGCTGCTGTCTATTATCCATCAAGTATTCAACTGTATTCCCGCTGGATTCAATGGGATCAGGATTTATCGCACGGCTTACCCACCGTAGCGATTTTTCTTTTCTTAGTCTGGCACGCACTGCCGTGGCGTTACCGTGCCGATTCTCCGCTCATCCGTGGCCTGCTTATTGGTATGCTGAGCCTGGCCTCATTGGCTTGGTTTCTGTTTTACAAAATTCACATCGGCATCCTGGCGCAGATCGCTCTTCTGTCGATACTCCTGTTGTTCCTGGCAAGTTGTTATTCATTGATGACCTTGCGTCATCTGCTGATCCCCTGTGGCGTATTGATTTTTGCACTGCCGGTCTGGGGAATCCTCAATGGACCGCTGGTGGAAATCAGCGCAGCTGTCGTTGGCAAGCTCGCGCGCCTGAGCGGCTTGACCGTGCTGATGGACGGTAACAACATTTTTATTCCCTACGGCCGCTTATATATTGACGATGGTTGCTCGGGGCTGCGCTATTTTGTTATCGCACTGCTGATGGCCTACCTGATCAGTTACCTCAATCATTATCGGGTTAAACAAACGCTGATTGCCATGGCGGTCGCGATGCTGCTGGCGTTGCTGACGAACTGGCTACGCATTTTTTTATTAGTCGTGATCGGCTATCAAACCGAGATGAAAAGCAGCCTGATGGAAGATCACGAATTCTTCGGCTGGGTGCTGTTTGCATTGGTGATGCTGCCGGCGATTTATTTCTCCCCCGTGTTGCCAGCGCCGCCGGTGCGCAGTACCGAATCCGTCACCACACGACCATGGTGGCCGCTGGCTGCCTTACTGCTCGGGCCGATACTGACACTCTTTACGCGCACAGCGGTAGATGTTGCACCGGTTTTTACGTTAAATGCATTCGATGATGTGGTGGTGAGTGTGCCGGGCGATGCGGTAGTGGTGAGCTACCCGGCGCAACCCGTGATTCAAACGAAAACCATCCGGCTGCAGGATATCGCTCTTAGGGTTGAGCTTGCGCAATATGTACAGCTCGATACGCAGGAAAAGCTGGTGCCTTACTTCAGAAGCCTCTACGACCGGGACGTTTGGACTCTGGTCGGTGAACCGAATAGCGATGTGGACGGATTGGGTTTTTCGATTTTAAAACGTGCAGGTACTGCTCAATATCATGTGATAGGTCATGTGTATCGTGTTGGTCGTTATACAACGAATCGCTACGAAATAGCGAAGCTGCTGCAGATACCCGCCATGCTGCTGGGTGACAGTTACTTTGTTGTCTTCACCACTCAAGCGGCCTGCGATGAACCCGCGTGCCGGACACAGATCCAGGCCATCAAAGAGACTACGCAACGCTGGTTAAATCAGCCCACCATCAGCACCCGATAATTACATACTTATGCGCGATGTTTATGAAAGATGCGCAACATGCTGTCCAGATGATGATCCTTCACGCCTTCATGCAGTGGCAGCGTGATGAGTCTGCCTGCAAAATTCGCCGCATTGGCATCACCACCGCGCACAACGACCCTCTCCCTCATCCCATCAAGAGCCGGTAGTGACTGCTGATACATTGCCGTAGCTCCCAGTCCCGCACGTTGCAAATTTTTGAGCAGCAGGTCGCGTTGTGCAGAATCATTTAACAGTAACGGATAGCGCAACAAACGCCGGCGTCTGGATGACCCGAGCGGCTCGTACTGAACGTCTGCGTTGGTAAACAATTCATCGTATTTGTGCTCCAGAGAGCGGCTGCGTGTCGAATAGTGTTTGAAGTTACCCGACAGTAATCTCTTCCGTGCTTTGTCCATAAGTTGAACATGTGTCAAAGCGTGGTAGCGGGTCTCCCCCAATCTAATCAATGGATTGCGGTTAAGCAGTTGATAAAGACGTGGTTGCAGAAGCAGGTTGTAGGCACGGATTTTCAATCGAAGTTTTGCCGAAGACGAAGGCACATCCGGGAACTCGTTAAAATTGACCGGGAGCTCCTTAGCTAATAACAAGCCGCCACCCAATAGACTTAACGGCTTGCCTCGGCCAAATGAGAACACTACAAAATCGCCCACCAGCTGTGAAAATTCGCCGGGATCTGGAAACCACTGGGCATTGTCTTCTATCAAACAAATACGCGGATGAGAAAGCAGTAACTGCCTGAGCTCAGTCAGGTTTTCACGTACCCCAAGAAAGTTAACAGCAATTACCGCGATCGTCTGATCACTTATGGCATTTTTCAGTGAGGTTGCTGAAAAGGCTGCATCAGCGTCCTGTATATCGGCCACTACTACCTTAACCCCAGCAAAACTGGCTGCCGCCGCCAGATCGGGGCAGCAGTAGGCGGGTATCACAACTTCCGGTTCTTGAATGTCAGGATGACGCTGCCGGGCGGCCGTAAGTGCAACGGCCAGAGCCGATGTGCCTGAATCCAGCCACAGCGGGTGATAATTCGGAAATAATGGAAGCGTTTCAACAGGCACTTCCCTGAGGCAGATACGGTTACCGGCTGGCGGCAGGTCACCATGGATCACCGCGCTGAAGGTTTCCATGTTGTCATTCTCTCGCCTGCCAGAAATTTGATGGCCGCCTCAAGCAATGCCACGTTCACCTGCACAAAGAAGTAAATCAGCTTGACCCAGGAGATTTCGCGCAGATGTGGCAGAAACTGGGCAAGTATGGCGGTTCCATAAAAACCTATCTGGAACAGTACAGCCAATGAATAAATGACACCGTCATGAGCCACTAACGCAGAAACGATGAACAGGCCGATCAAACACCAGGGCACCAGCCAGCGCATCAGCTTATGGGAAAATACCTGGAAAGCAAAAAGTCCAAAACGCTGCGGATTCAAGACCTCTTTATGGCGTGACAAAGCCGTCATGCCACGGATAACAGTGCGGACTTTACGTTGATACTCTTTTTGCGGATCTTTCAGATCCTGATAAAACCCCAGCACATCCGGAGCCGTAACTGCGCGCAATCCGAGACGTGCGGTATTGAGGGCCGTATTAAAATCGCTGGGCGAATGAATATCCCACACCTGACACACTTCCTTGCGTGCTGCAAAGAAAGAGCCGCTCAAGCCCACCAGCCCGGCACTCTGTGATTCCAGTCGGCGCAACCACATCTCATATTTAACATATGCGCCTTCACCGGCAACGCTGCCGTCTTTGCTGATAAACCGGTCTTCACTGGAAACTGCTCCAATCGCAGGGTCCTGAAAATACACCTCCAGTTTTTCCAGTGCATCTTCTGGAATACGCGTTGCCACATCAGAAAAGACAATGACATCGCCGCGGGCTTCATCAATAGCAGCCTTTTGTGCGTTCTCTTTACCCAGCCGTTCAGCCGCACGTACCAGCCGCACCCCGCGATGGGCATACTCCCGCACAATATCGTCCGTTGCGTCATCCGAACAATCAGACGCTACGATGAGTTCCAAACGTGCGGCATCGAACTTAACACTCAATGTATTTTCGATTTTTTCCCGAATCCGCGCTTCTTCGTTGTAAGCCGTCACGATCAATGACAAAAAAAGCGGCTTGGGCGGCTCCTGCGCGACAACGGCTTGCCGCGTCTGCGCCAGTAGCTTGAGAATCAGGGGATAAATGAAATAGCTGAACACCGAACCTAACGCAAAAAACCAAAAAAGAAACTCAAGCATAGCCGACCTCATGTTGGAATTCTTTACAGGTTGTATCTATGAAATCACTTGTTGTGTGCAGATATCGAAGCATAATATTCATCTCCGTTATTTAACGTGAAATCGGGTATTAACTACCCAAACAACATGTCGTGAGATCCAAGTGACTGGTAAAAGTTTTTAGCATGGCAATTGTAAACCGACGCATAAAGGTAATGCACATCATTTCGGGAGATCTGTGGGCCGGGGCAGAGGTGCAGGCGTATACGTTGTTGAAGTTTATGCGGCAGGAGTGCGACCTTCATGTCATTTTGATGAATCATGGGGAGCTGGAAGAGCGCTTATCCAAATTAAATATTCCTGTGACGGTTCTAGATGAATCTCGGCTAAAAACATGGCGTATATTGATTGCGATGCGCAAATCCATCGTAAATTTTCAACCGGACATCGTTCATACGCATCGTCAAAAAGAAAATGTCTTAGGAGGCTTGGCAAATTTTATAAGTACACGTTCCAAGTCAGTAAGAACAAGTCATGGGTCGCCAGAGTCTGCCCCTAAGGGGCTTCAGAAAATACAAGTCTTTATGGATCGCTTGGTAGGTAGATATTTTCAGCAGGCCATTATTGTGGTATCCGGCGATCTCGCTCAAAAGCTTGAGAAAACTTTTCCCTCTAAAAAAATACACGTTATCCATAATGGTGTTGATACGGCGCTGCTGAAGGCTACGAAGTCAGTAGCAGATTTCAAGCTGTTGCATCCGGATGCTATTCATATCGGTATTGTTGGTCGTTTGGAGCCTGTAAAAAGAATCGACATATTCCTCGATATGGCTGGGATAGTTCTTCAAAAAGAAATATTTCCGGAAATTCAGTTCCATGTTATTGGCGACGGAAAGCTTCGACATAAATTGCAGGAAAGAAGCTGTACACTGGGTATAAATAAAGTAACCCGTTTTCACGGGCACCGGGCAGATGTGCCCGTATGTATCAAATCGATGGATGCCATTGTCATGTCATCTGATCACGAAGGAACACCTATGACTGCACTGGAAGCGTTGGCAGTTGGTACTCCTGTTATTGCTCATAATGTTGGTGGGTTAAGAGAAATCCTGGAAAATTATCCAGAATGGTTGGTTGATAGTCAGAATCCGCAAGAATATGCCGAACGTTTGATAAGATCCCTGACTTCAGGGGCAAAAAGGGCTTGCTTGGCTCGTCACTATGAAGCGAGTGAGTGCGCAAAGAAGACTGCGGCACTATATGAAAAATTGGCTTTTTGATATGTCACCTATCGAATCTCCACTTTCGCCTGATCAATCAAGATACGAGGTTTGTCAGTCTGGGCCTGTTAACTAGGCAATTACCAAAAAATCAAATAAACCCAAGTGTGAGGATATGCAGGAAAATCAAAGCTTTCTAGCTAAACGAATGCTTAAATCCAGTTCGGTATATGGAATCAGTGGCGTCCTACGCAACTTGGTAGGCTTCCTGATGCTGCCTATCTATACCCGCTATCTTACGCCGGAGGATTACGGTGTTGTCAGCCTGATGATTTTCTTTATAAGTCTGGTCGAGATCAGTTTAGGTGCAAGACTAGGTTTGGCGACAGTAAAATTCTTTCACGATCAAGAGCAGGAATCTACGAGGAAGGAAGTTGTTGCCTCAGCCTTGCTCATCACCTCAATTATCAGTCTATTCTTATCTTTGGCTATAGTTTTTTTTAGCACGCCTGTATCGGGTTTGATTTTCGGTGAGTCAGATCTTGCAATTATTGTCAGTATTTTTTCCGTTCTTATTACTACCCAGGCAATAGAAACAACCGGACTAGATTTGATTCGAATTCGCAATAGAGTCTGGTGGTACTTCTGGTATAGCCTGGCCAAACTCGTAGTTCAGCTGATACTGAATGTAGCCTTTGTTGTCGTACTTGAACTGGGCGTGTTAGGTGTTGCAATTGCGTCTGCTACTTCATCCGTTTTCTTTGCTGTCATAATGTTCGTCGTTACAGTTAAAGATGTGGGGCTCTGCTTTAATAGAGTTATCGCAAAAGCTATGTTTATCTTTTGCGCCCCGCTGTGGGTTTCCGGTCTGGTATCCTTATATATAGGTTCTTCAAATCGCTATTGGATGCGAATTTATAGCTCCTTGGATGATATTGGGTTCTTTGCGCTTGCAGAACGATTGGCTTCGGTGTTGGTAATGCTCTTGTGGCAACCGTTCTATCAATACTGGTCGGTTGAGCGATTCAGAATCAAAGACAGGCCAGACATCATAAATATCCAGAACAACACATTCATCTTTGCGGCGCTTATTCTGATGGTTGCCGCTTTGGGACTGTCTCTGTTCGCTGATGTCATTGTCTGGATTATCGCGAGTGAAAACTTCAGGGTGGCAAGTTATGCGGTTCCATTCATTGCGCTGGCATATGTATTAAACTGTCTGACCTCCTTTTTCAACTTTAGCTTTGAAGTGAAGGCCAGGACTCTTGTCATTACTAAAATCACGAATATCGTGGCAGTACTGATAACGATATTAAATTTTGCTTTGATACCTGTGTATGGGTTCGTTGGTGCCGCCGCTGCGTTATCGTTAACATCCCTGTTGCGTTTTTATATATCGCATCACTATTCAAAGCAGGTTTTGGATCTCCATCTTCCACTCCGAAAATATACACTCGCTTTGCTTTTTGCGATTGCTGGTTGTGCATTTATATTGTGGTACCGAGAGACGCTTGAGTTTATGGCTTATCTTATAGCCACAATAGTAGGGTTTATATTGGTATCGGTTGTAACACTGTTGATCATGCTGCGAGGTATAAAGCTCGATTATATATTTGAGCTTTTACAGTCACGATTTAAAAAATCTGTTCATTGAGATTATGTGCCGTAATGGAAAAAATGTATAAAAATTCCCGAATACTTTTTCTTTTTCCGAAGCCGGTTAAAAAGGAGTTGTCATTAATAGAGAATAATGAGGCTCCGTCAGAGCGGCTTTATGGAATGTATGAGCTGATTAAGAAAGGGTATGACGTTGAATACACCGATGTGTATTACGAAGGCGCCTTTGCAAAATTTTATTCCTTCATGAAGCGCTGCAAAATTAAATGGCTCCCATTAGCGGTCTTTTTGAAGATTATACGTGCTGATGTCGTTCTGATTAAAGATGATTTCTATACATTAGCTGCTTTAGCAGCCCGGTTGGCCGGAAAAAAAGTCATTTATAAAGACAGCATTTTTATACCGCCCAAGAATATGTTTCGGAGGATGCAGGCCATAATTAATATGGCCCTCGCGCACAAGATAATTGCATTTTCGGTATCCCAAATAGAGCTTTGGCGTACAGACTTTCCAAAATATTCCGGTAAATTTGAATATATATTTTATCCTTTAGATAAGCCGTTTTATGTGAGAAGTTCGTACGTGAAGGAGCAAAAGTCTACTTTTATATCAGTGGGCCGAGACCTTGGTCGAGATAACCATACGCTTCATGCCGCCATCAAAAGCTTGAATCAATCGTTAGACCTTGTGACCTTACCTTACCTCCTCTCCCGGTCCATTAAGGAAGATCCCAAAGTGGCTATACATCAGTACATTTCCTACTCGGAGTTATTCTCGATTTATGGGAAATCCTTTTGTTCAATAGTACCGTTAAAAAAAGGAATTAGTTACCCTTCTGGAATCCGCGCCATCATGGAGGCAATGGCTTTGTCTGTGCCGGTTATAGCAGCAAGAACACCTGTGCTGGAGGAATATTTTGAGGATCATAAAGAACTGATTTATTATGACCCCGAAAATAGTGCGGACCTGGCTGATAAAATATCACTGTTGAAATCGGGCGCGTATAATCTTAAGGACATATCCAAGCGGGCCAGCGAGGCGATGGAAAAATATAGTATGGAGCCTTATGTAGATCGTCTACTCGAGATTCTATACAAGGAATTAAATTAAAATTACTGGAGTTTATCCTTGTGCATGGAATCAACTTTGTGCATAAAGGGCTTTCACGCTGGCCAATCGAGCATATCGAATCCATGCTTTCTGATGGCCTTGACAAGCATGCTGATTTGTTTAGGGAGGGTCGCGATATATGGGTAATTCAAACATACATCGCGTTAAAGCGTTTTGGTTGCTCACCGGTTTATTTGTCCGAAGCTTACCGTATAGACTGTATTAATATTGCTCATCGAATTGATGTCACCGCAGAGGATTGTGGAAAATATTTCATTGTGTGCATAAGGGCGGATAGAGAACCCATGTTTTATGCCCACTGTGAAATACTTCAAAACAAATTTTCTTGTTGGGCAAGAAATCATTTTTACATCCCTCACTGGCCACAACCTGGATTAATAGAGCGAGAGCCATCTAGAGGAAACACTATTGAGAACATCAGCTTTTTTGGCAAAGCTTGTCATTTAAAGAAGGAGTTCTTACAGCAGCCCTTTAAAGATGCGCTGGCTAAGCATGCCTGTAAACTCAAGGTGCATGAAGATGACTGGAGAGATTACTCTAAGACAGATTTGGTTATAGCCATACGGAGCGGACACAGATTCTATTTAGACTTCAAACCTGCGAGCAAATTAGTAAATGCATGGAAAGCGGGCTGCCCTATCTTGGTCAACCGAGAAGCTGGATATAGAGATTTAAGGCAGTCCGAATTGGATTTTTTTGAGGTAGATAGTCCCGAAGAAGTAATTTCAAGAATTAAATACTTAAAAGATAATCCAGAATTTTATCACGCCATGAGAATGAATGGGAAAAAGAGGGCAGTCAGCTTCGCTTGTGAAGCTATAACTAATCAATGGATATCAACGTTGGAAAAGCAACTCGACCCTGCGTTTGAGGCTTGGTTGGTGCGTCGCGGGCCGAGTCGCACAGGGCGATTTATTTCATCAGTGAGAGAGATTGTGTGGGGCTGGCAAGCAACACAATATCCAGCAAGTAAAAGAAGGCTGCTTATTTCTCTAATTAGAATATCTCTTACATACCCAATTTTCGCTATACGAATTTTACGAAAGTATGTTGTTGATTAATCCCGTGCGAGCATGTTTTTTAGGTTTGTAAATCATCCAGAATCGCATCCAGGACATCTTGATGATATCTTTTTATATCAAGAGCTTCAGTGGCTCTTGTTCTTGCTGCGCAGGAAATTCGCGCTGCCAGCTGCTTGTCATTCAGTAACCTTTGAATTGATTCGGCGATAGCTTCAGCATCACTGTGGGGGACAAGAATAGCATTGTCTGGTGAGCCAATCATTTCTGGAATTCCTCCGGCTCTAGTTGCGATAAGAGGCTTCCCTGACGCCAGAGCTTCGGATACAGCACTAGGACAAGCATCTCCCCATACGGAAGGGACAACGATAATGTCGGCCTTACTTTGCAGGTCGCTGGTGTCTTTAGCTTCTCCCAGGAAATTTACATAAGAAGCTATACCGGCACTGTTTGCTAAATTTTTAAGATATTCTAAATCCGGGCCGTCCCCTGCATAATCGATAACAAAATCTCTGATGTTCTTTTGATTTACTAAAATGTTGGCCGCTTCGATCAAATACTGAAAACCCTTATATTTAGTAGCTCTACCCCCTGCGTAAATACGCGTCACATCAGAAGCTGGTAGGGGCATAGGTCTAAATAACGTTGTATCTATACCGTTTAAGATTACCTTAACTCGGTTGGCTGGAACTTTGGCTTTATAGACTAGCCTGCGTTTAACAAAATCAGATACGGCGTATACCCGATCACAGTTTATAAAAGGAATTCTAGCTATTAAATATTTAGATATAGCTCGGAATGCATTCTCTGGGAGGGGATCATCTGGTGAGGCAACGGAGATCCGGTTATGAACAATGATCTTCTTGACACCAAACAAGCGATACAAAAGATATGAGATATCACAGTGACTTTGATCAGTTAAATAAATGGCGTCTATTTTTCTGCTTCGGATGGCTTTAAGAGTGGTTATTAAACTGGCAAAGTTTGCGGGTTTTGGATGTAAACAGATTGCCTCTTCGAAGCTTTTAAAATCATCTTCTATAACAGGCTCTTTGATCTCAGAAAATGAAACGAAAGGGGTAATACTCCTGAGCCTCAACTGGATGGATAGATGTTGAAACAATTTATATATGTTATTCCAGGCGAACCCAGTTCGATTAGAATAATTGGCCATTATAAGGATGTTCTTAACTTTAATTTTCATTATAGGCGTGTCGTAAATGACTCTCTTGGGTTACGGTAAAAGCATTGGTTTGGCCGCATAATCTATAAGGTAATCTATCCTGTCAAACACTTTTACATGGGATGTTATTGTAAGACGGGGCCATCTCGGGTCAGGCTGAAAATTTCTGTGTACGCCCACCCTTAACAAGAGAATGGATAAGCATATAAAGTTAATGCGGGCCTCAGAGCGCTGGGAAAGTTCATCGACGAAGATTTGGAGATGAGTGGTTAATATTGCTGGACCGGCGATTATCACGAGCCAGATGCCGATCCACTCTGCTGCACCAAATCGGATGTAAAATACTCCGACTGCAGTTCATGGGGTCAGACCTGAAAGATGTTCACACCCGCTCAGCCTCAGAGATTATAATGGCCAATAAATAAGCCACTTTTGTTAAATTCTCCGGATCAAGTAGTCTCTAATATTAAATATGGCGGGACCGCATGACGGTAAAGGTATAGGCTACGCTATAACGAAGGACCAATTTTGGAATACTAAATCGCCATGCTCTCCCTCTGAGCTGTGCCGGTATAAGAAGGCGGCTACCGAAAGATACGTATAGAAACTGTTGAGAACAACGCGAATTTCCGGGAGTCCTTGAAAGGAGAGATGGAACAATCGCCTGTTAATGGAAAGAGGCAGCATCATGCAACCTGTGCAAACGAACCCCATATTTGCAATCAATAATTTTGACATTATTCGACTCTTTGCCGCATTACAGGTTGCCCACTTTCATATTGTGCATATTATGGGGGTGGACGTTCCGTCGTGGTATGGCGAAGTTATCCGGTTGCTGGGCCTTTTTCCCGGCGTCCCCATTTTTTTCTTCATCAGTGGCTTTCTGATTAGTAAATCATGGGAGAAGACTCCGGAATTGCGAGTTTATAGCTTAAATAGAGTTCTTAGAATTTATCCTGCTTTGTTGGTAGCGGTAACTCTCTCCTTCATTTTCATCAACGCAAGCGGATATGTGAAGCAAGTTGCTCCAGAGCTGAGCGAGCTGGTTAAGCTCTTCATTGCCAAAGTTACCATTTTCCAATTTTATAACCCGGATTTTATGCGTGGGTACGGCGACGGAGTAATGAATGGGAGCTTGTGGACGATTAGTGTAGAGCTGCAGTTCTATCTGCTTACGCCAGCTCTCTACTTTCTCGTTCTAAGGAAATATAACAACAACGTTGCGATCATTTTAACTACTTTTGCTTTTCTTGCTTGTAGCCTTGTTTTTCATTCGTACAGGGAGCTCTTCGGGGATGAGCTTTGGTACAAATTAATCCGCGTTTCTTTTTTGCCTTGGATTTACATGTTTTTGGTAGGCATATTCTTTCAAAGAAATTTTGCGCTATTCCACCGTTTGTTACACGGAAAATTTATCTATTGCCTGATAGCTTATTTTGTCATAGCTATCCTGGCACGTAATATGGGCGCGGATTTTAGCAATTCGGTTAACCCAGTAGTGTTTATTTTCCTCGCCTGTCTAATTTTCAGTGCGGCGTATACAAAGGTTAATGCGTCTAAAAAATTACTAGGTGGGGCAGACGTATCGTATGGTGTTTACATATACCACATGCCTGTCGTTAATATTTTTCTCTACAAAGGATATGGGTCAAATGGTGTTGCTGCTTTCATTGTCATGATGATAACCCTGTCTCTGGCGGTGGCATCCTGGTTTCTCATCGAGAAGAAATTTCTTAAGTTAAAACCTAGGTCTATTAAACCGAAAGTCTAAGTCATCGCTATCCGCGATAATTACTGGGTCTTTAGCTGAGGCGATAGTGTTATTTGGGCTTTGGTTCGGAGTTTTGCAATGTACATCTTAAGAAATTGAAAATTCAACATTCGGCATTGGCGATAGTAAAGATCTCTAAAGGTAGGCTAAGCGGGTGGTATATAGCACGTTCAAAGATTTTAATGCTTTTAACCTGAATCCTGTGGGACGGCAGAGGTCAAAGGGCGCCTTATGGTGTCTACTAAGGAGCTCCGAAGTGCCGGGCTAGGTGGTCCTCTCTTTGCCTGTTTTGATGGATAGCGTTACGACGGGGGATTTACGGTAGGGCTAGAGGCCGAAATAGATAAGATAGGAGTGGTTGGCGCATAAAGTTTTGTTTGAGTGTTTACCTATTAGCAAGTCGGTAAATAAGACCAAAATGTTTTAAAAAAGCATGTAAATTATATTTCATTAACACATTCTTTGGGCCTTTTAAGCTAATCTTAAACATTGAGTGATAACGAGTATCTTCGACACTACAAGATAACTTTAGAGGTTTTTATGAAAACTTTGAGATTTATAACCGCGCTGCTGCTATGTACTTGTGTTACCAGTGTCACCGCCCAGGAAAAATATTTCTATTCCGATTCCTTTGAGTCTGGCTCGCTAACGGAAACGGATCACCCTAGCTTTAGATGGACCGGGACTAAAAGTACTGGAATTGTAACAGCCGTGCCGACACCGAAGGTGCTGTCTGGTACGGACATAGGAAAAAACTCTTCGAATCGAGACTGGCGGGCAAGGCTGGGAGATAACTCGCTTCGAATAGTCTTTCCAGCGAAGGAATTCTGGGCAGAGCAGCGGTTTGATTTGGGGCAGGGTCTGCAGGAAGTATGGTTTAAATTTGATTTAAGAGTTCCTTCAAATTTCACGCACGAAAACCAAGCCGCCGGTGTGCCGAGCAATAGTAAGGTCTTTTACGTGTGGATGGACGACTACTCCAATAAAGGGAAGGGCGCGACCGTAGGTTGGGAATATTGGAAACAATCTGGAGGTATATCCGGTTTAGCTGTAAACATTCAATCTGACAACGCAAAGCGTCATAGCGGTCACAGGCACCACTTTGATTTTATTAACGCTAACACAGATAAAGGAAGATGGATGTCATTGATATTTCACCTTAAGACTTCCTCAAAAGACGGTGTCGCAGATGGAATAGTTTCGCTTTATCGCAAGTGGGACGATGAAAATGAATATGTTCGCCACCAACATATAACTGATGCCATTTTGCCTCCGCAGTATGGCGGATTTCGCCAGGGGTATATTATGGGATGGCATAATGGTAAGTATGTTCAAGATACGGAATGGCTGGTGGACAATTTTATTGTTTCGTCTGAAAATATCTTAGAAAGAAGACCTGTTATGCCGGTAAAAAAATAGGAGAGGTATGTCAGCACGCAGAAAGATACTTTGGTTATCGCATTTTTTACCCTACCCCCCAAAAGGTGGTGCTCAAATAAGAAGTTTCAATCTTATAAAGGAACTCTCTAAATACCATGATGTTTATCTCTTCTGCGTTGCTGATAAAAGTAAGCTCAAAGCTTATTTTACTGATGTGGAATTGGGCGTGTGTGAGGCTGAGGATGCTTTGCGAAGGGCTACCAAGTGCTTGGAAATCCAGTGGCTGCCTCAACGTAGTTCAATTAAAAAATATTTTACCTTGCTTCACTCGCTGTTCTCCAGAAAAAGCTATTCGGTAAGTTTGCTTAAGGGACTGGATGTAGAAAAGCTGGTAACTTTTTCTAGACTGGTCGACTTCGATTATGTTCACCTGGATACTGTGGCGCTAACCCCTTTCATTGATTGCTTGCCTCCAATCAAGATGCATCTTAACCATCATAACATTGAGTCGGAAATGATGCTGAGGCGCTCTCACAACGAATCTAGTTTATTTAAACGCATCGTCTTCAAACTCGATGCGTTTAAAATTAGACGAACAGAGCTGGCTACGGCAAAGCATTTGCATAAACATCTTGTTTGTTCCGCTCTGGATAAGAATCGGTTAGAAAAGATCATTCCCGGTTCTGAGGTGTATGTGATAGAGAATGGAATTGATTTCGATAACGAAAGCCATACAGAAGGTAGAAGAAGAGACGGTGCTTTATTTATAGGTGGTCTTGATTGGTATCCCAATGCTGACGCAGTAAAATTTATCTTGGCGGAAGTATGGCCAGTAGTGATGAAAAACGATAAAAATTTAATACTGGATGTTGTTGGAAAAAATCCCACGCCAGAAATAAGAGATCTCGCCGCCCGATATGAAACGGTGAACCTGCATGGTTTTGTGGATGACATTAAACCTTTTTATCGTACGAAGAAATTGTTCATTTGTCCTATAAGAGATGGTGGCGGAACAAAACTCAAAATCCTTGATGCTATGGCGAATAGCATACCGATACTGGCTCATCCGGTAGCTTTTGAAGGCATTGATGCCGTCCCGAATGTACATTATTTTGCTGCTTCGAATGCGGAAGAATTTGCCGAGCAAATTCGTAAGATCAGTTGTCTAGCTGATGAAGTATTGAATGAAATGACCACGCGAGCATTTCTTTTGGTTAGAGAAAGATATGATTATTTGTCTATAGGAAGAAGGTTGGCCGATTTATATAGGTAATGTAAGAAACATTGCTTGCTGATTGTTTAGACTTGAGTAGATATTAATCGATGATTGCTAATAAAATTTATTCACTTTTACCAACACGCTTACAAAATTTTATCATTACGTCCTACTCATCCTGGATCTTTAAAAAGAAATACGGAAGAACCTTGTCTCTCCCAAGCCTCGGTCCTATTGACCAAAGTAACAGGTTCGAGTTCGAAAAGTCTTTCCAGGAATTTATTGCTTATGCCGTTGTGAACGTGCCTTTCTACAATGAGCTGGTAAATCGTTTAAATATAGAAGTATCAGAAATAAATCTCCTCAATTACAAAGAAATATTTCCTGTGATTACAAAAGAGGAGGTGCGCCGCAATCCCGAGCGTTTTTACTCTGTGGAAAGCTCCAACAAAATATCGTGGTTGTTCACCAGCGGTACCTCGGGGTCACCTTTAAAAATAAAAGCCTCTTTCGCAAGTCGGCAGCGAAACTATGCTTTCTTTCAGGCAATCCTTAAACAATATGGAGTAGAATTGTTTTCTGAAAGTGCAACTTTTGCAGGAAGAGTGCTCTTTTCCACACCTGTTAACAATTGTTATTGGCGAAGAGATGGCTACTTAAATACCACGTATTTTTCAACATACCATATGTCTAATGACTCTCTTCAATTCTATATTGAAGAGTTAGAGCGAAGAAAACCTCTGTTCATTGATTCCTATCCGTCCAGTCTTACGGTGCTAGCAAGGTACATAATAGAGAGGCGGATTAAACTATCTTTCACTCCTCGTTTAATTTTAACTTCATCGGAGTCATTAAGTGATTCAGCAAGAAGTCTTATTGCTGCTGCATTCAATGGGGCACCTTTGGTGGATCATTATGGATGCACAGAAATGGCGGCAATGGCATACTCGGAGGGGAGTGGTTATGTGTTTCCTCCGCGTTATGGTTTAGTCGAGTTTTTGCCGCTAGAGGGTGATGTTTCTAAAATTATTTGTACTGGGCTGATAAATGAAGCTATGCCTTTGATTAGGTACGATATTGGGGATATATGTTATCGGGGCGTATCGGGGGAAAATTTTCGTCAGGAGTGTGAGAAAATAATTGGTAGAGAAGATGATGTGGTTATAACTCCAACAGGAGAAAAAATTGGGCGAATGGACCCGGTATTTAAGGGCATTGAGGGAATAGATAAGGCTCAGATAATTCAAGAAGCAATAAATAAGCTGGTTGTAAAAATAGTGTTGCAAAGCAATGGGAAAGAGCTGTTCGATCAGCATGCCTTGAAAAGTAATATACACGAACGAGTCGGTAAAGACATGCAGGTGAAAATTATAATAGTAGAGGATATACCGTTAACTAAATCAGGAAAATTCAGAGCGGTGATATCTACTATTTAGGTTTTAGTTTTCCTTCCAAAGAGTTAACCAGGCCTTGGTTAAGCATCAAAAACAAGTAGATGTAGGGATAGAACGCTACCGACATGAAGAATGAGCCTATCAGGTAACCGACCATTCCTAAATCTACATATCGGGTATATTTAGGTATCCAGCCGACTTCATCCTTTTCAATTAATTTTTCCGAAATCTGTCGTGCCTTTCGGGACAAGCGGAAAACATGTAGTATCATCCAGCAATAAATCACCAAACCGGTGTAACCTAACTCACTTCCAACCTGGACAAACGTGTTGTGAGCGACCTCTCTTCTATAAGAGAAGTTCTCAAAAGTGATATATGGGGCATAATATACTTCAAAATATTTTGGGAAGGCATAATATCCCACCCCCACCCATTTATTATCATTCATCATCTCAATTCCTTTTTCCCAATACATCAAACGGGATTCGGAAGTGCCGTCTTTGCCCATGGTTGAGAACCTTTCCTTTTGTTCCGACGGCAGTATGGTAAATCCCAGCCAGCCTACGAACGCAAATAAGACGAGATTTTTGAACTTTAATTTACCAATAACGATGGCTGCCAAAATAGCGATTGCCGCAAGGGCTAGCTGGCTACCGCGAGAGCTAGCCCCAATTACTGTCATTGCCGCAGTAATCGGAGCCAGCCAATAAATCTTATTTTTAATTCGATTGCTTGATATATATCCAAAGCTCAGAGCGGCAAATATCACCATGATAAGCGCCAATTCACCGGAATTTTGGAACCAGCCGGCTGGCCCGGAAATTCCCCACGTAGTAAATCCAAACCCTCTCATTGCCCACGTGCGGGCCCCAAATAAGGACATTTTGAAGATGCATAAGAAAAATATAATTAGCAGTAACTTATATTGTTCAAGTGTTCTGACGGAGTTCGTAAATACATAAACTATAACTACCCAGGATATGACTACGTCTATTAGCTTAAATGAAGTCTCTCTATCATAAGAAAAGTGGCTGGAAATTAAGGTTATGCCCATGAACAACAAGACGATGAAGTGTGTTGTCTGGAATTTTATCAGGCGGTTAGAAATGAGAGCTATTAGCCCGACAAATAGAACTACTGGAGTCCAAGGAAGAATATCGATTGCGGGAAATAGAGTATGAGGTCTGATATATTCGATTATCAGATATGCGGCCGATGCATAGAAAGCAAAATCTTGCTTTCTAAGTCTCGAAACAAATAATTTGGCATCTCTAACGACTTCCACTATTAATTCTCTATAGATATCCAGCTACGGATACGCTCAATTTTTATCCAGAAGCTTCATATTGAGCCGTTCTACGCTGTTTATAATGTATGAGTTACAAAACTGCAGATAATCGAGCTTTGCGTTGTAAGGATCGTGAATGTAAATTCGGCGGGGCTTCCCAAATAGCCCTAGTAGAACAATAGGTTCTTCGCCAATATCATTGAGCAATAATCTAACGTTGGCGGGTTCCATACACACAAACAAATCCCCGGGGAGCTTAGTGAAGTCACCAATAGATGTGGTTTTGTGTGAGGATAGAGTAATGTCGAGTTGTTGCGTTGCCGCAAGAACACGCTCATTTGCAGGTTTTCCAGTGTGTGTACTAAGCCCTATCGAGGTTGTAGGGAAGTTTGATATTGATCGAAAATAATGCTCCGCCAACGCGCTGCGACAAATGTTGCCTTTGCAGACAAAAACAATTCGTTTTGTATCATTTGGAATATCACTGTAGCGGCTATACTTTCCGGAAAAAAAATCGAGGAAATGGAACCAGCTTAATCGGAATAAACCTTTCTTTCCGCCAAAGCTGCGCACGATATATTTTTGTAAGCCCATAACTAAGCGGTCTCAGACATTATGTAGGGTGTGTAATAAGCAATATATTTTTTACACATAACCTCAATACTGAGCTCATTGGTAATCTTTGTGAGCGCATTCTTAATTATTGATGTCCTTAATATGGGATCATTGGTTAGGCGTTGAATATTTATAGCAAGAGAAGCCGAGTCGCCCACCTCTGCTAGCATAGCGTTATATTCATGCTTCAGAATTTCTTCAACCCCACATTTCGTTGCCACCACTGGGACACCTACGGACATAGCTTGAGTTAAGGCTAGTGGATGACCTTCGGTGGATGATGACAACAAAAAAATGTCGAGCGAATTAAGATATCCAGGTGTATCTTGATAAAAGCCTAACCATTTTACAAAATCAGATACTCCTTTTTCCTCCGCATATTTACGATGACTCTCCGCCAACGCATTTTTATCATCTCCGGCAATGAGAAGATAGGCAATAAAGTTCTGCCGCTTCAGCTCAGCGATGGTATCAATAGCCAAATTATAATTTTTGGCTTTGCGAACATTTCCGAGGCAACCGATGATAGTGGCCTCGCTAGGGATTCCCAGCTCTTCACGAATAGGGGCTGCCGAACCTCTATTAAAAAAAGAAGTGTCTACTCCGTTTGGAATTACATCTATTTTGTTGCTATTTAGACCAAACGTTTTCTGTAAGGCTGATTTCATTTGGGTCGTAACGGCGATGACTTTTTTCGATCCCAGGCTGATGAGAAGAAATTTTAGAAACCGAAATCTTTCGTTTGGAGATATATCTACGTATCCGTGGAAGGTAGAGAAAACTGGTGTGCCAGTAAGAAGGCCCGCGAGACTTGCATAAACGTTTGATCCCAGGAGATGAGATTGAATTAATAAAACATTTTCCTGACGAATCAACTTTAGCAATGATGTTAGGAACTTAACATTAAACGAGCCTTTGCAATCGATTAAATACGTTCGAATATTCAGCCTCCTCAGCTCGTCTGCCACCCATCCGCTGCCGCGTATCACGGCGATAGTTTCGCAACCCAGGCGATGAGTAGTATCTGCTAATTGGGTAAATATAGTCTCCGCGCCTCCGGGGCCCGTGGTATCAATTAGATGCATTATGGTGTGCTTTTGGTCCATAGGCACTCTCTTAGGTTCCCCTTAATATTGCTTGGCCGCCTGTATCAGTAGTAGCTCACAATATGCAATTTAATCTATGCGGCACAGACTTTGCTGATGATCAACCTGCCGCCCGGGAAAAATAATTAAATCAGGTTAAAGTGTTAAATATTTCGTCAGTTAAGACCGCTGTGAACCTGTGCTACAGTCTGGAATTATCGCGTAAAATGGCGCCCTATCCATTTTGAAAATTTAGATGGGTCCAAAGTGGTCGCAACAATCTACTAAAGTCGATCAATTATTGCTAGATATCTGTGTTACATACTTTTGTGAGATGACGGAGAATTTCGGGAATGGCGTTTACTGTCCTTGTGCTTGATGCGAAACAGAGAAGTGCTTTGGCGGTGACCCGCGCATTGGGGAAACTTACAGGAGTCAAAGTTATAACGGCAGAGGCTGGGGAGAAGGCTCTTGCTGGTTGTTCGAGGTATTCTTCCAGCTATTTGAGCAGCCCTGATGCGGAGCATCAACCAGGGTTATATTTGGAGTGGCTAAAAGAAACGTTGGCCAAGCAACATTACGATCTAGTGGTCCCTGTTACCGAGATTACCAGTCAGTTATTGTTAATGAACAAAGATGATTTTCCATGGCTGCCGATTCCTTTTGCTGATTATGAAACAGTAATGCGTATAGCTGATAAGGGGGCCCTTCTCGAGTTGGCTCAGAAGCTGGGAGTTCGTGCACCAAGATCGTGGCGGCTGTCTTCTGCGGCAGAATTGGATACTGAAACAATTGATTATCCTATCGTTATTAAGCCCTGTGTATCTCGGATCTATACTGGTAGTGGCTGGGTGGCAACAAGAGTCAAAGTCGTTTACTCGAAAGAAGATTTGCTGGATGAGCTCTGTCAATCTGACTATCTTCAGACCAGCCCTTTTTTGCTGCAGGAATTTATTCCGGGGCATGGTGCAGGAGTTTTTTGCCTATTCGACCAGGGACAGCCGCGGGCTTTTTTTGCTCACCGGAGGTTAAGAGAAAAGCCTCCTCAAGGAGGGGTCAGTGTATTAAGTGAGAGTGTGGCAGTGGACCCGGTTTTAAAAGAATACGCGTGTAAGTTGCTTGAAGCTGTTAATTGGCACGGTGTGGCGATGGTGGAGTTTCGTATTGATGCACAAGGCATTGCTTATCTGATGGAGGTTAATACACGTTTTTGGGGTTCTTTGCAGTTGGCAATTGATGCGGGCGTCGATTTTCCAACCATGCTGTTTCAGCAGGAATTGGTGCCCGATGAGGTGGCATTGGAGAGCAAATATCGCGAAGGTCAGCGGCTACGTTGGCTTCTCGGTGATCTTGATAGTTTGTATATTTATCTAAAAGGGAAATACAGCGGCACCGAGAAATTGAAAAGGGTCATCCAGTTTTTAACACCAAATATGCGTAGTTGTCGCCATGAGATAGATCGATGGGATGACATGGGGCCCGCAAGGCATGAGTTAAGGTTATATTTCAAGCAGCTCCTGGGGCGATAAAATGAAGACGGTAATAAAGCAGCTTGTAAAGCCGGTTGCTCTGACATTAGCAAGCTCGCTTGGTCCTCATACACGCAGGGGGCCGGCGCCACGGCTATGGTTATTAATGTATCACCGCGTTATACCTGAATACGATGAGCGATATTGTATCGAAGAGCCAGGAATGTTGGTGCGACCGGAAACACTGGAAATGCATATACGGGAAGTTAAAAAGCAATTCGATTTAATATCCCTTCGCGAATGGGTCACGGCTCACCGAAATGGCCAGCAACTTCCAGACCGTGCGTGTGCTATAACATTTGATGATGGCTGGGGGGATAACTATGAATATGCGTTTCCAGTGCTTAAAGCCGAGTCGGCTGCTGCAACGCTGTTTGCGGTGGCTGAGAAAATTGGTACCGATTTTCAATTCTGGCCCAACATTGTGGCGGCGATCCTGCTCAACGGCTCGGCCTCGAAGGCTACTATGCATCCAATATTTAACGCGGCGTTTAAGAGAATAAAGGGTCGACCCTCCGTAGATGAGGTCGCAGAAGCTATTCGTCGACTTAAAAAATTTACAGACGCAGAAATCTATTCAGCTCTTGACGAAATTGAGTGGCGCGCTTTATGTGAAGAAGCTATGCCCCCAGCACTAATGGATTGGGATCAACTCCAGGAAATGGCCGCTTCGGGTTTGGTTGAGGTAGGCTCTCACACCTGTAGCCATAAGCGATTGACCAATGCTTTGACTTTAGCCGAACTTCAATATGAAATAGCAGAAAGCAAAAACATCCTGGAAAAAAAATTGCAGCGAACAGTAGATCTTTTTTGTTTTCCTAACGGCGATTACAACGAAGCGGCATTATCTCTGGTAAAAAAGCACTACCAGGCTTCGGTGACTACTCAGCGAGGCATTAACAACGGAGAGCCGCTAAATCTCCACGAGCTCAAGCGAATTGGGATTCATGATGAGGTGACGTGCAGCCGTGTAGCTTTTCGTGCAAGGCTTTCGGGATGGATTTAGGCTAACGGATCAACGAGATATGAGATCACGATGAACAACTTACTGCTACAGGCGATGACCAACAAATATGTTGATCGTTGGATGATGAAACTCATAGGGCCATCTGTGACGATTTATACATTACATCGTCCGCACCCGTCCAATCAGTCATATCATGGCGCTGATGAAACATTACTAGAGCATTGTCTAGAATTCTCGGTCCGGCGCGGGTATCGCTTTGCTTCTATTGATGAGGTTGTGCATGACGCTATGCAAGGCAAGGAAATAACGCAACCCACGCTATGTTTTACGTTGGATGATGGCTATGCCGATCAATTGTCTCGCCTGGTTCCAGTTTTGTTGCGCTACGAGGCAAAACCCACATTATTTGTTATTAGCGACTTTGTTGATCAAATTGATTGGCCTTGGGATGCAAAAATAGCGTATCTCATCTGGAATACTCCTTTGTCACAATTCCAAATCAACATTGGTAACACGTCTTTAGAGCTCGATTGCTCTTCGGTTGAGCGGAGGATTAACAGCCGCCGAAAATTATCACATCATGCAAAAACACTTAAAAAAGCAGATTTGCTTGCGCTCTTGAGAACACTAGAAGCGCAATGTGCCGTTCCTATTCCGAAAGCTGCTCCCACGGAATATAAGCCCGTCAGCTGGGAAGGGCTTCGCGAATACGAGGCGCAAGGATTGAAGGTTGGGGCTCATTCGCGATCTCACTTCGTGCTCAGTGCGTTGGATGACGATGATGTTTTGGAGGAGCTGAGTCACTCTAAGCGACGTATTGAAGCTGAATTAAATAACCCATCTCAGGTATTTTGCTACCCCTCGGGTACGATTCGCGACTATTCCACTTCACATCCAGCTCTTGTTGAGAGCGCTGGTTTTTCGGCGGCTGTTACAACGATTTCTAAACCAACTAATTTACATTCCGTCCGCGAGAACCGCTATCAAATAGATAGAATTGGTTTCCCTGAAACTTTGGAAAAGTTCGCACGCTATTCCTCTTGGGTAGAAGTTCTTAGGAACAAGCTTGCATAAGAGAGCGGCGAAGCAAATAAGTTGTTTATACCAGTATATCAACGAAGACATGGTTGATTCAAAAAGGGATGAGATGGACGTTAGAAAAATTATTAATTCACCAGAGCTGGTGTTGAAAGCACTGGGGATATCTGAAGCGGATGCCAAGGCAGACGAGGTTGTAGATTTAGTTGATAAAGTTGCGGTTGCTAAGAAGCAAATCAAGGAAACGAAAAAGCGAAAAGGAGAGATTTCGAGCGGATTCAAACAAGTAGCTGTCGAGTCGGGTGAATACGCTGCGCTAGTCGCAGAAATGCAAGATGTTTCCAAGCTCCTCCGTGATCAGGAAGAACAATACAAAGCGATTGAAAAACAGCTGATTGACCTGATCAAACAACCTAAACCAGTAAAATCGGTCAATCCTCCATTGCTCCAGATCAAAGAGGAAAGCAATTACCACGGCTACTATGAAATACGCGAGCTGCCCGTTAAAGAGTGGCATCGGTGGTTTACCTATGTCGAGTCCAAATGCACTTCCGCATATCACCAGAAGCCTTGGTCTTCGTTAATCCAGCAATCTTTTGGTCACCTGACGCGAATATGGGTTGTGGAAGCCAAGGATGGAGCAATTCTGGGTGGGATTCCTTTGGTATTTTTCAACAGCAGATTATTTGGTCGGTTCGCGGTGTCCATTCCGTATTTTAACTATGGAGGCGTTGTTTCCGACTGGATAAATGTTGCAAAAGATCTGCTCGCTCACCTCCGGACTGTGAGTATTGAGGAACGTCTGTCTTATGTCGAGGTTCGGTCAATGCAGGCAGATTTGGCTGATCGAGTATCAACGAAGAAAGTATCGATGATTCTCGACTTGCCAGCTACGGAAGGGGAGTTGGACGAAAATGTTGGTGCGAAGGTAAGAGCACAATACCGAAAGGCGGAAGAGCACTCCCCCCAAATATGTTTTGGTAAGGCAGAGCTTCTGGAGGATTTTTATAAAGTCTTTGCTCGAAATATGCGTGATCTTGGTACGCCTGTCTACAGTAAGCAGTGGTTTGCCAATATTTTAGCAAACAAGGAAATTCAGGCATGGATAGCTATTGTTTTTATCAAAGGCCGGCCCGTATCTTGCGGATTTATGATTGGGTATAGAGACATGCTCGAAATTCCTTGGGCATCTACAGTGAAGGGGGCCAATCATACAAACGCTAACATGTGGCTGTATCGGAATGTTCTGGGTTTTGCAATTCGTAATGGTTATCGCTTTTTTGACTTTGGACGTTCAACTCGCGATGCTGGTACATATAAATTTAAAAAGCAGTGGGGCGCTAAGCCCTATCCTCATTATTGGTATTATCTCTCAGCAGATGAACAGGGATATTCTGAATTAAATCCTGACAACCCTAAATATAAACTTATGATTGCCACTTGGAAGTTGCTGCCAGTATGGTTCACAAAAATCCTGGGCCCTCTGATTGTGCGCGATATCGCCTGATCCTGATATTGATGGCATAATTACCGCTGCTTCACATAGGAATTTAAGAGGGCCTCTGGATCTGCCGTTGAAATTTATATACAAATTTTAACAAAGGGTTGCGTACGAGCAGTAATGAAACAAGCTGATCTTGGTTGCTTGCTAGACTTTTCTTGTAATCTGCGTTTTTACCACTTCCTGCCATGAAGTCATAAAAATCAATGTGGTTATTGGAAAAGGCCTTCTCAATCTGATAACCAAAATGCAAAGTACCTAAAGAAATACGTTTATCGAAGCCCTCCAAATAGCCGCTCTGTATATTATATTGACGTTGTTGAAATCGAATGTCGAAAATCACTGAAACGACGTGACCATCAACTTTTAATACAGAAAAGTCAATCGCATCATCAAGTCCAGATAATTCATCGAGCAATGTATCAATTAATATAAGATTGCGGTCTCGAAAGCAGTTTTTCCCCCAGCGTTTTTGATGAAAGGAGTTTAAAAGATCATAAAACTTTTCCCTTTGCGGCCAAATATTCTCTATCGACACTTCGCCTAGTAAAGCGAGCGTTTTACGACGATTGTAAAGCTTTAATCGTGAACTTTTGCTCAAGTTACTTATGTAAGCGGAAAAATCTCTTTGTCTGAGGTCAATGGCATATGTACTTTCTATCTTTAGCTGTCGCGGCCATAGATTCCGTTGTATTGCCGCTTTAATAATAGAGTTATATGTTCTTGAGGACTTAAGAATATCCGGAATAATTAATTCATCCCAGTTGGATTGAAGAGCGGTATCGAGATAGGCAGATACACTGTCTATCTCAGACGCTTCGTCTTGAGGGATAAAAAAATATTCGCTCCGAATGCTGCGCAGGTTGAGATTAGGTGTGCCTAGAGGAGAGGCGCAGACGATTGGAAAAATCTTCTTTCTATTAACTTTTGTTTTTAAGAAAACATCTGATAGATTAACGATATCGTCGTTCCGATTTGGGAGTAGGGTTTCGATAATCGACTCATGATCACCCCATGATCTAAGCCATGCTTTAAGCCAAGGGTCAGACCGAAATAAGCCCGGTTGGTGTTCTTTAGGAAAAAAAAATTCAGTTTGCTGATCCATAATTTTGAGTCAGAGGCCACGTGCTTTTTGAAAAATGATATTTTGGATGTTAAATTCCAAGGTTCGTATTGTGTCTTTTACAGGTAGATCACAAGAAAAACTCCATGGAGAGCTGATTTGATAATCTCTCAATAAACCTTACTTACAGACTATCAGTAGTAGCCCGTGAAACATTCAGAGCTACTACACGAAAAAAAGCATTTCGATAATAATAATGTTAAATTAAAGACGTTGTTTTGCTATCGCAAGATGCTCTTGAATCTCTTCATTCTCTGGCGCAGCCTGATTAGCCTGTTCTAATATTTTTAGTC
>CAYUVQ010000009.1:0-49846 GCA_964448175.1 uncultured Cellvibrionaceae bacterium
GCCTTTGGGCCAATAGCTTTTCAGATATTTCAGACAAAGCACGATTTCCTTTTTTTAGCTCACTTAACATTTATATCATAGCCTCAAAGGCCGTTTCCTCCGAGCCTCCTATCCTGGCTCATCTCTCAAAGCAAACTAAGCGGAAACCCGCAATCCGTCAAGGCGAAGCCCATATGCTTTATTTTTTTAAGAATCTGCAAAATGGTCGCTGCGCCTCATATCTTATTTACATCAACATCAGTAACACATTGAATTTATTAGCTTAATGAACGCTTACTGTAATACAGCCGGATATCCGCCTCTGGAAAACGTTTTTGCCTTCTCCTAACAATATAAATCACGGGAAAACTAGCTTGAAAAACGCCGTTAAGGCTTTTGCCAATCGCCCATCACATTTTCCCAGCTATACCGTTGCGCCTCTTCTGTTGTTAATTGACGGCGCTTGCTGTTGTTAATCGCACCCGTACCGTGGTTTTGATATTCAAAAAAACGTGCGTCCTCTGGCATAAATGGTTCCTTTCCACCATCACGGGTGGTGCCGCCCATCCAGTACCAGCCATCTTGGGTAATGTGCCCATCCATTTCGGTATCAATGAAAACCGCTTTACCAATTGCGTTGGGGTCGGCGTAGCGGCCATCGGGAAAATCCCGGGTGGGATGCCAGGGCCTTCCCAACGGGGTGGAGTTATCGGGCACGCCGGCTTCGCGAGTTAATGTGCAACGGATAAACGTCAGCCCAAATTCGTCCGCAATTTGTGTGGAGGGTGCGGTGATGTATCCATGGGGGAAATTATCACGGCCGCGAATCCGGGTGATGATATCGGAGTCCGTAAATAAGGCGTTGCCCGCACCAAAGATAAAGTCAACATTGCCTGCGATGACGCTATGATCAAACCAGGCGCGGCCCACATCGACAAACAAGGTGTCCTGGTAGCCCAATAGTTTTACTCTGCGCACCAGCACGCGATCGCTGCCGTGATCCAGATGCAAAGCGACCGCCTGACTATCACGCAGTTTGCACGGGTCGTCTTTTTCCAGTGTATCATTAGCTACAAAGTCAAAACTGTTTTCGATGGTCAGTTGATGAAGCTGAATATCGTGAGCTCGCACAATTATCGTTCCGGAACCACGGGTTCCCCAGGTGGCTCCTGGCCCAGAGGCCTGCCCCGCGTATGTATCGAAATGTATGCGGCTTTTATCCATCCCCGCTCCAACTAAATGAATATTGGGTTTATCAATTATTAATTTTTCATAATAACTGCCCGGTTGGATAAAAATTCTATAGGGAGTTTTTGATTGAGACGGTGCTGCGTCGAGTGCTGCCTGCACGCTACTGAAATAGCCAACTTTGTTCGCTAACGATATATCCTGTGTGACTATCGCCTGATACTGAGTAGCCGGCTGGTGTACACAGCCGAACAAATGTATTAAGAGGAAAATCCACAGCGGGATTGTTAGTTTACGCATCACATACTCCAGAAATAACAACGGCGACTCAGGAATGGAGTCGCCGTTGGGTTACCGCTATCGACCACCGCCTGAATCAGGCGAAGTATTGTTTAACTGTCGCCAGCACACCTTTGTCATAAAAGCGCGTGAGCCACAACGCTGTTGTTTCGACAAAGCGCACGTTATTGATCAGATCAGTGCCGAATACCTGTGGCAGCGCCACAACGGCTTTAACCATCGCTAATGGATTGCCGGTGTTTTCATCGCACAACTGCCGCAATTTCCCCGCCAGCGGGTCAGACACTTCTATCGGATTGCCCTGCTCGTCCACCCCGGAAACGTAGCGAATCCACGCGGCGACTGCCAGACAAATAATTTCGATATTGCCGTTACCATTCAGCTGCTCACGCAGAGTTTCCAACAGCCGCTGCGGCAACTTCTGTGAGCCATCCATCGCAATTTGCCAGGTACGATGTTTAAGCGCTTTATTAAAAAAGCGCTCACGCAGCTGCTGCTTGTAAGACTCAATATCAAAGCCATCCGGTGCACTGACGGTCTCACCCGCTTCGCGCGCCATGTATAACTTGATCATGTTGACAAAGGCCGGCTCACTCATTACTTCACTGATGTAATTGAAACCTGACAGATAACCGGTGTAGGCCAGTGTAGAGTGCGAACCATTAAGCAAACGCAATTTTATTTTTTCGAAGACATGCACATCATCAACCAGCTGCACACCAACCTCTTCCCATTGCGGGCGCCCGTCCGAGAAATGGTCCTCGACGACCCACTGGGTGAACGGTTCCGCCACCACCATGCCTTCGTCGCGTAAGCCCAAGCGTGCTTCGATTTCCAGACGATCATCGTCTGTAGTCGCAGGAACAATGCGATCAATCATCGTGCAGGGAAAGCAGGTATTTGTTTTGATCCACTCAGCCAGCTCAGCAGAAACCTGCGCCGCGAATTGCCAAACAACTTTGGCCAGCACGTCGCCATTGTTCGGCAGGTTGTCGCAACTCAATGCAGTAAAACTTTTGCTGCCGGCGAGAAAACGCTGTTGCAGTGCCGCCACTAAATAACCGATGGCTGAAACAGGGCGATCAAGATGAGCAAGATCATGAATAATATCGGGATGTTGCAGATTGAGGTCGCCAGTCGCCGGATCATGGCAATAACCTTTTTCGGTAACAGTCAGCGAGACGATGCGAATGGCCGGGTCGGCCATCAGCGTAACAAGGCCCACAGGATCTTCCGGCCCTACCAGCGTCTTCACAACCGCGCCGATCAGCTGCAGTTTTTCACCTTCGCCGGAACGCTCAACCAGAGTGTAAAGATTATCCTGTGGCGCCAGCTGCTCACGCACATTGGCGGAGCGCAGACTGCAGCCGATAATACCCCAGTCGCCACCGAACTGATTCAACACCGCTTCGGTGTAGTAAGCCTGGTGCGCACGATGAAATGCACCTATACCTAGATGGATGATTCCCGGCTTAAGCGCCGCACGATCATAACGGGGCAATTGCACATCGGATGGCAGTTGCCCGAGGTTAGCTGAGTTAAGCCTGTTCATCTTAATACCTGTGTAGTTGATGTTTTTCTAATGACGTTTCTGCTTTAACTGTTTCGCAATTTTTAAATAACGTTTAAACAGTTTGCTTTATAAATTTTATTTGGAGCAACACGATGCTCCGCTGCCGCCGATGCTTTCCAGCGCATTTTCCGCCTCCAGAGCCGCCCCAATTATAGCGAATCCGACCCTGGCTTCGATAGCATTGAAACTGGTAAATGCACAACAGAGGTGCTATATTTTCGCCAATTTTTCGACTTTTATATCGATCAATAAATTAAGATTTTCATCGCGCTTTTTAATAACCAAAAAGAAATTTTTCGGCATCACCCTAAAAAATCAACCCGGAATGTGATCCCCACATAAACCGAATTACAGGCAAATGTCTATGGCACATATAGCAGCAATTGGCGAAGTCATGGTGGAGCTTTCTCCTTATACAAACAACACATCAGACAAGCGCGAAGTAATGGCGTTGTCTTATGCTGGCGACACTTACAATACATCCGTTTATATGGCCCGCCTCGGCCTGCAAACCGATTACGTGACGCTGTTAGGGGACGACCCTTACAGTCAGCAAATCCTGCAGCGCATGGCCAATGAGAAAATCGGCACCGGCATGATTACGCAACTGCCTGGACGTTCGCCCGGCCTGTATATCATTCGCAACACACCCGATGGCGAGCGCGAATTTTTTTACTGGCGTAAAGAGGCTCCAGCACGCGAGTTATTTTCAACCACCGAACAAGCAAATCAGCTGGTAGCCAAGTTAAAGTCCTGCGACTGCGTTTATCTCAGCGGTATCACTCTGGCGATTATCGGCGAAGCCTCGCGCAAAATTCTGCTTTCAGCTTTACAGGAGCTGCGCAATGCTGGCGTGAAGGTTGCGTTCGACAGCAATTTCCGCCCCCGTCTGTGGCGCGACAAAAGCGAAGCTCAGCAAGCCATGCTGGCTATTTTACAATTCACCGATATCGCACTGCTGACATTGGATGATGAACTGTTGTTGTGGGGTGATGACTCCGTTCAAGGCTGTGTCGAGCGCTACAAAGATACCGCCGTTAAAGAATTAATTTTAAAACGCGGTGCGAATGACACGATCATCATCCACAGCGGAGAGGAGATCCGCGTTCCTGTTCCGCCAGTTAAAGACATTGTGGACACAACAGGTGCGGGCGATACATTTAACGCTGGCTATCTGGCCGCCCGTTTGAATGGCGCCTCCGCCGCTGACGCTGCAAAACAGGGCACACGCTGCGCTGGTATCATCATTCGTTATCGCGGTGGTGTTATCGATCACGCTATCTTTGAGCAGGAACTGCGCGCTTAGCCCGCAGCTTGTGTCGGATCAACGGCGGGTTGATCCGACATCTTCACAACTTTCTCTTCCGTCCGTCGCAACTTATTTCAACATTAAATTATTTCAACATTGAAACGCCGCGTTTGCACAACTGAATCGCCAGACCCCAGGGGTCGCGCATCATCACCAGATGCGAACCGTCCTTAATCCGCACTTCTTCCGCAAAGCTTGCGCCGACTTTTTCCAGCTCTGCGCGCTTCTCTTCCGGATTTTCGCAAACAAAAGCCAGGTGCAAGATCAGTGGATTCATGTTTGCATAATCCGGCACTTCGTCAGGTGGATTGTTATAAATTTCAATCATCACCTGACCGCTGTTATCTGCGAGGAAGTGCGTGTTGGGGCCGCCATCCATCTTGCGCGCAATTGTCATTCCCATGTGCTTCACATACCAGTCCGCTACGGCAATGGGGTCAGCGACATTAAACGCGAAATGCTCTATTTTCATTGGTCAACCTCTCACCCGCGAGTCTGCAGACTCATTAATACAAATTAAAATAACGTGGCAGCCACTCACTGATTGCCGGTATATAAGTCACCAACATCAACACTGCGAACATCGCAACGTACATGGGCAACAACGGCCGAACCATCTGCGCAATTGTTGTCTTTGCAATGCCGCAGCCGACGAAAAGCACGCTGCCCACCGGCGGCGTACACAGACCAATACACAGGTTCAACACCATCATAATGCCGAAGTGTAACGGTGACATGCCTAGCTCAGTGACAACCGGCAAAAAGATCGGAGTGAAGATCAGTACCGCCGGGGTCATATCCATGAAGATACCAACCACCAGCAAAATCACGTTGATGATCATCAGGATCGTGATGGGATTATCGCTCAAGGCAATCAAACCATCGCTGATGCTCTGCGGAATATTTTCATAGGAAAGAATCCAGGACATTGCTGATGAAGTACCAATCAGCAGCATGACAATTGCGGTAGTTTCTACCGATTTAACCAGCACTTCCGGAATTTCTTTGAGGCTGACTTCACGATAAAACACCACCGCTAGTAACAGCGAATATATTACGGCAATCACACTCGCCTCGGTTGCGGTTACGTAACCACCGATAATCCCGCCGATCACAATCACGATCAATAACAGACTCGGGATAGCATCAAGGGTTTTTTTCACCGCATCACGCAAACTTACCCGCTCACCGACAGGATAACCTTTCGCTTTCGCATAAAAACCGCATACGGCCATCAGCCCTAGCATTAATAAAATACCGGGCAGGTAGCCGGCGATAAATAATGCAGCGATAGAAACACCACCACTTGCCAGGGAGTAAACGATGAGGATATTGCTCGGCGGAATCAGCAGACCGGTAGTCGACGCAGTTACGGTGACGGCACCACTGAAGGCGCGGTCATAGCCTTCTCTTTCCATAACCGGCACCATAAAACCACCAATCGCCGATGTCGCCGCTACGGCTGAACCTGAGATAGCACCGAACAGCGTACAGCTGATGATATTCACAAATGCCAGTCCGCCCGGCAACATACCAAACATCACTTTGGCGAACTCAATCAGGCGATGGGCGATGCCGCCGCGCCCCATTAGAATTCCTGACAGAATAAAGAATGGAATGGCCAGGAGTGCAAAACTGTTGATACCACTCGCCATACGTTGCGCAATGGTTACAACCGCTGGCCCAGCATCAATGGTAAACAGCATGGTCAGTAACGTAGCGATACCGATACTGATTGAAATAGGAACGTTAAAAGCCAGCAAAACGGCAAAGCTGAGCAATAACACTAAAATTGAAATTTCCATGATCTCGCCTCGTTATTCTGCTGATTAATCAATAGGGTTTTGTCCGGCGTCGGCGCTGGCACCTAGCCGGATTTTTGCGCTGAACATATTGTCGATGGCATAAATACAAATCAGCACACCGGCGATAGGAATCACGCTGTACACATATCCCATATTGACCTCCAGCGCCGCCGAGGTCTGCCCCAGTTCAAACTGCAGTTTGACCAGATTAATTCCGCCATACACCATGACCCAGGCGGAGAAAATAAAACTCATGATCTGTGAAAAAATTTCTGCCGCATGTCGGCGCGGAGGCGCCATTTTGGCAGTAAACAGGTCCAGCCCCAGGTGCGAATGCATGCGAAAAGCATAAGCCGCACCCAGCAGGCCAATCCAGATCAGCAAAAAGCGGGCGATTTCTTCGGTGACTGAGCTGGGGTTACCTACAATAAAACGCGACAGCACCTGCCAGCTCACATCGATTACGATGGTGGCCATCAGTATCATCAGAATAAAAGCCAGAACACTGTCCAGTTTTTTTAATAATTTTTGCATGTTTAAGCCCTCACCCTTATTGCATGTCACTGATGTATTGCATCAGCTCATAGATAGGTTCACCACGATAGGACTCGTGCATACTCTGCACCTGCGCCTGGAACTGACTTTTGTCTGGATACATAACTTCCACACCCGCGGCCTGAACAGCTTCCAGCGCTTCCTGTGTATCACGAGCCCAGAGTTCGCGCTGCAACACGACCGATTCATCCATCGCCTGCTGCAACCAGGTTTGCTGCTGCGGATCCAACGTGCTCCAGACATAGCTACTGATCAACATGACATCCGGTACCGAGGTGTGCTCGTCGATGGTGAACAATTTACAGACTTCAAAATGTTTGGAGAGATAAAAACTCGGCGGGTTATTTTCCGCCGCATCCACCACGCCCTGTTGCAACGCTGTATAAAGCTCGCCCCATGCAATCGGTGTTGCTGAGCCGCCCAACGCCTGAATCATACGCACGGACGTCTGGCTTTCCTGCACACGGACTTTTAAACCGGAAAGATCGGAAGGCTGGCGAATTGGTTTATTGGTGCCGCACTGGCTGTAGAAGCTGCGGCTACCCGCATCGTAAAAACCGATACCGCGTAAACGCCTGGCTTCGCCTTTGGCAAGGATGGCTTTCGCGGTATCGCTTTCAAGAAACCGCCACAGGTGTGCTTCATCGCGAAACATGTACGGGATACTGAAGATGCGCATCTCAGGCACAAAGCCTTCCATGGGACTGGCAGATACTTTAGTCATCGCCAGACTACCTACCTGCAGCAATTCGATCAGCTCGCGCTCTGAACCCAGTTGTCCACTGGGATATACGTCGACGCGCATGGTGCCACCGGACAGTTCGTGCAGACGCTCGCCCATAAACACCATGGCTTTGTGTACCGAGGTACTCTGGTCGAGGTTGTGGCCGAGTTTGAGAATCTTGACGTCTTCCTGTACGCCGCAACTCATCAATAAACCGGCAAGACAAACAATACCGATATTGCGCAACAAACGTCTTAATGGTTGATGTCGGTACAAAGTTTCCATAATCGTTTCTCGTGTTGACTGCTTTCTGGTTCGCGAACGTGTCGGTCGCGACCGTTTTATAGTAATTGTGTTGTTTTACCCGAGAGAGAATACCGTTCTCACAGCTGTTCTAGTTATATATTTCCTTACCGCGATTATTGCAGATAGCTTTTTTCAGTTAATTATTTTCCCTAACAAAAAGTGCCTCTGACAAAGAGGCACTTTTTCCCAGCATTACAACAATAATCAGTCCAGGTTTCTGACAATCGTCTCCACCATTTTTTTAGCATCACCAAACAACATCATCGTGTTGTCCTTGTAAAACAATTCATTCTGCACACCTGCATAACCCGATGCCATACTGCGCTTAACAAACAGTACTGTGCGCGCTTTCTCAACATCCAGAATTGGCATACCGAAAATCGGACTGCTTGGGTCGGTCTTGGCGGCGGGGTTGGTAACATCATTGGCCCCGATAACAAACGCAACGTCGGCGGTCTGGAATTCATTGTTGATATCTTCCAGCTCAAACACTTCGTCATAGGGCACGTTTGCTTCGGCCAGCAGTACGTTCATATGACCGGGCATCCGACCGGCCACCGGGTGAATGGCATAGCTGATTTTTACACCAGCTTTTTTCAGTTCGTCGCACATTTCACGCAACGCATGCTGTGCCTGTGCCACAGCCATTCCGTAGCCGGGAACAATAATGACCGAGCCGGCATTCTTCATGATAAATGCTGCATCTTCAGCACTGCCTTGTTTTACCGGGCGATCGTCCACCCCACCGCTGGCACCAGCTCCTGCTGGATCTGCGCCAAAGCCGCCGAGAATAACATTGAAGAAGGAGCGATTCATACCCTTACACATGATGTAAGACAGAATGGCGCCGGACGAGCCGACTAGTGCACCAGTGACGATCAGCGCATCATTGTGCAGCGTAAATCCAATACCGGCAGCAGCCCAACCCGAATAAGAGTTGAGCATGGACACCACGACTGGCATATCCGCACCACCAATGGGAATGATCAATAAAATACCGATCACAAATGCCAGCGCGGTCATCGTCCAGAATACCCAAGGCGCCTGCTCAAAACAGAAATAAACAATCAACGCGATGATGAACAGACCGATAAGGGCATTGAGCAAATGTTGTCCGCCGAAGGTCACTGGCGCACCCGACACGAGCCCCTGCAGTTTGGTGAACGCAATAACGGAACCGGAGAAAGTAATTGCACCAATGACTACGCCGAGCCCCATCTCGATACGACTGGCGATAAAGATCTCACCGCTGCTATCGAGCAATCCAAATGCTGCAGGATTACTGAACGCTGCACCAGCCACCAATACTGCTGCCAGCCCCACCAGACTGTGAAAGGCGGCAACCAGTTGCGGCATCGCGGTCATCGCGATACGGCGCGCAGTAACCACACCAATCACAGCACCAATCGCCAATGCCGCTACAATCCAGCCATAAGAATCAACAGCGGGACTCAACACTGTTGTCACAACAGCGATGAACATCCCAATCATTCCGTAAAAATTTCCAGCGCGGGAAGATTCAGGTGAAGATAACCCACGCAGCGCCATGATGAACAACACCGCCGCCACCAGATAGGCGAGCGAAGTCAGATTTGCATGTAATTCGGTCATGATGTTCCCCAATGATGATGTGCGGAATTATTTTTTCTTTTTGTACATGGCAAGCATGCGATGCGTCACGGTGAAGCCGCCGAAAATATTAATCGCCGCCAACACCATTGCACCAAAGCCAAGCACTTTGGACAGACTCATCTCAGCCGGCCCGACAGCAATCAGGGCTCCGACAATAATCACACTGGAAATCGCGTTAGTGACCGCCATCAGCGGCGTATGCAACGCAGGTGTTACGCTCCATACCACGTAATAACCTACAAACACTGCCAACACAAAGATTGATAATTGAGAAATGAAATTCGCTTCCATAAATCCCCCTAGGCGTTCGCCGGCTGAAAGTTGGGATGAACCACCTGACCATCACGCGTCAAGGTAACTGCCGCAACAATTTCATCCTGCCAATTGATGTTGAGTGCTTTTTCTTCCGCGTTCACCAATGGCGTGAGGAAATTCAGCAGGTTCTTCGCATACAGCGCACTGGCATCCGCTGATAAGCGGCTCGGAATGTTGAACAACCCGATGATGGTGACACCGTTCACTTCAACAACTTCACCTGGCTTGGTCAGCGTACAGTTTCCGCCCTGCTCCGCCGCCAGATCAACGATGACCGACCCAGGACGCATGCTATGCACCATCTCATCATTGATTAGCGTTGGCGCTTTACGACCAGGAATCAGTGCAGTACAGATGGCGATATCCTGCTTCTTGAGAGTTTCAGCGACCAGCTCTGCCTGACGACGCTTGTAGTCGTCACTCATTTCTTTCGCGTATCCGCCGGCGGTTTCCGCGTTGGCTACTTCGTCACTTTCCACCATGACGAACTTCCCGCCGAGACTCTCGACCTGCTCTTTCGAGGCGGCGCGCACATCCGTCGCGCTGACAATAGCACCGAGACGCTTGGCCGTAGCGATGGCCTGCAGCCCGGCAACGCCAGCACCCAGCACCATCACCCGAGCAGGTGCAATGGTACCGGCGGCTGTCATCATCATGGGCATTGCACGATCATAAACATTCACCGCTTCCAGCACCGCACGATAACCGGCAAGGTTACTTTGGGAACTGAGTACGTCCATGCTTTGTGCGCGGGTAATACGGGGGACAAATTCCAATGCCATTGCCGTCACACCGGCGGCGGCATACTGCTGGATAGCATTGGAATCAGCATAAGGAGATAAGATAGCAACGAGCAGAGCACCGCGTTTCATCAGCGCCAACTCATCAGGGCCGTCCTCGCCCGCCAGAAGGGGGCGCTGAACTTTTAAAACGATATCGGCATCCGCCAATAATTGCGCAAGATCACCAACAATGTTTGCACCAGCGGCTTCATAAGCCGCATCGGTAATCCGGCTGGCTTCACCGGCACCCGCTTCTACAGCTACATCAATACCTAAGGCAACAAATTTTTTCACCGTCTCTGGTGTTGCGGCCACACGACGCTCATGGGCACGACGCTCCCTGGGTATGGAGATCTTCATAGGACACTTCCCTCTAAATAGGCCTTTTTGATTGCAAGAAAATACCTCTCGCAGCTATTAAGCCACAAGAAGCTTCCACCAATCGTACCTTTATAATAATGGCACTCAAACGAGAACAGCTCAGATCAATTCACTATAAAAAATAGTTGCTCTACTGAATTCCCGTTCCGTGCTTTTCGTGATGGTCAGACATCGAGGTCTGACTCTTCTCTCTCACCGTCAATGCGGTATCTTTTACCTGAAGCAGATGCATACACTTCAGATGTAAACTTTTAAACACACGCCATAAGGCGCACTACTTTTCTTGTAATGACACCATGAGTCCGCAGAACCCGCGCGGATCGGCAGACTCATTTACCAACGGAATTAAACTACCGCCCCGATCTTCCAGGGATTGAATTCGTTGTCGCCGTACCCCAGCAGTTCACTTTTCGTAGCCTCACCTGACGCGACAGCCAGCACCTCGGCGAAGATTTTTTCACCGCACTCCTGCAGCGTGTATTCACCATCCAACACACCGCCGCAATTGATGTCCACATCTTCCTTCATCCGCTCATACAGCTGCGAGTTGCTCGCGAGCTTGAGACTGGGAACCGGCTTAAAACCAAACGCAGAACCGCGCCCCGTTGTAAAACACACGACGTTTGCACCAGAAGCTACCTGACCGGTAACGGACACCGGATCGAAGCCCGGACTATCCATAAACACCAGACCTTTTTCTTTTACTTCTTCCGCATACAGATATACGCCGGTCATTTGGGTAGACCCGCTTTTTGCCTGCGCACCAAGCGATTTTTCCAGAATCGTGGTCAACCCACCGACCTTGTTGCCCGGCGACGGATTGTTATTCAATTCAAAGCCATTGCGTTCGGTGTATTCTTCCCACCAGCGAATGCGCTCCAATAATTTTTCTGCCAGTTCAGGCGTTGCTGCGCGTTGCGTCAGCAGATGCTCAGCACCAAAGATTTCCGGCGTTTCGGAATAAATAACGGTGCCACCGTGCCGTATCAGGATATCGCCGGCAATGCCCAAGGCCGGGTTAGCCGTAATACCTGAAAAGGCGTCAGAGCCGCCGCACTGTACAGCGAGAGTTAACTCACTTGCAGGAACCGTCTCGCGTCTGGCTTCATTAACCAGCGGCAACATTTGCCGCAACGTTTCGATACCTTTTTCGATCGCAACGCGAGTGCCGCCTACCTCCTGAATGGTATAGGCACAAAATGTTTTTGAATCCGCCAGACCGCTTTCTTCCATTACCCGCTGCACCTGCATGGTCTCGCAACCCAGACCAACCATCATCACACCGCCAAAATTGGGATGACGCGCGTAGCCGTCAAAGGTGCGCCGCAAGGTCTCATAACCTTCGCCATCAGAGCGCATGCCGCAGCCGGTCTCGTGGGTAAACGCCACCACACCATCAACGTGAGGAAATTGCTCCAGCTCACCGGAAAAAGTGAAATGCTGAGCGATCGCACGGGCAACTGTTGCCGAACAATTTACTGTGGTGAGGATACCGACGTAATTACGTGTTCCCACTTTGCCATTAGCGCGCCGATAACCCTGGAAGGTCGCACGCTGCTCCACCGGCACATACTCTGTTGGCACGGCGTTGCGACAAAAACCGTAATCTTTTTCGAGATCGCCCATCACGCAATTGTGCGTATGCACATGATCGCCTGGCGCAATATCGGTATTCGCGAAACCAATCACTTGGCCATATTTCAAAATAGCCTCGCCCTTCGCAATCGGCACCAACGCAACTTTGTGCATTGCCGGAATATCGGAGCGCAGCGTGAGATTGTTTTCGATCAGGGTAATCCCTGCAGGCAAAGCGGCTTTGCTTACACCGACATTATCCTGTTGTTGTAAATGAATAATACTGCTCAAGGTTGCAACCTGCGGTGAGTTTGGGTCGATGGTAATTTCGCCAGATGAGTTTTTGTTATAGGAGAAGTGTTACCGATTTGTAGAGAAAAAAACAGGCGCCTTGCGGCGCCTAAATATCGGCAATGGTATTCGGTCAATACCAATTTCAATCTATCATCGTGGGAATAGTCCCGCAATAACGAACGCCATGCGCGCCTTACCTCCTGATTGTCGGTTTAGCAAAACGCGCGCGCCATGACAACGCTGTCAACCTCGCATTTGATCTTTATTAAGCAATTTAATCCGCATTATTATCGATTCCTTAGGAGGAATTTTTTTTGATTAAATTTAAAAAAAATTTCTCATTTTTTGTAAAGAAAACGATAAATTGATTTTTCCGCGCAAAATGAAACCGTTTACACTTATAAAAATAATTATGTGAAACCGATTACACGTCAAAATTAGTGACAAAAAAACTAATAAAAGGCATCTAAATAGAAATTTCACACTAAAAAGATATTGATTTTCCTGGCAGCCGAATACACAATGAAAAAAAACGGCATCAATGTGTACATCAATCGGATACCTCCATTTGCCAATCACCAGATCCTATACCAAGCTCATAACGACAAAATTACAATCGACGAGCCAGGTGTTTGGTAATACGTATCCAACATAAATTCTTCATTGATGCTGTCGCTGTAGTTTTACGAGCCGCGCAAGCTGTACGCGTTTGCAAGATCATTACCGACTCGAATACAGCTAGCGCATAAGACGCCCAGAATATAAAAGAGAGAGAGACAGGTGAGAGAGCTTCGTCCCGCAAAGATCAGTCGTCGTGCCTTTTTAGTTGCTACCGCAGGCAGTGCTGTAGGGTGCGCCGTCCTTGATCAACAACCCAACCCCCAGGTTTCTGGTGATGCAGCCCATCACCAGGCCTGGGAGATGGCGTCCCGAATTCGCAAGCAAACCGTTGTTCCAACATTCCCTGATCGTCAATTCGACATCCGCGACTACGGCGCCGTTAATGATGGCATTACCGATAGTACCGCTGCATTTGCACGAGCGATTGCTGCCTGTAATGAAGCTGGCGGCGGACGTGTGGTGGTGCCAGCCGGGCGCTATCTGACCGGACCGATCCACTTGAAGTCCAACGTTAACCTGCATCTTGAATCCGACAGCAGAATTTTATTCAGCACCAATCCGAAGGATTATCTTCCGGCGGTATTCACCCGCTGGGAAGGCGTGGAGCTGATGGGCTACTCGCCACTGATCTACGCTTATAAACAGAAAAATATCGCGGTAACCGGAAGCGGTATTTTGGATGGTCAAGGTGATCGCACCACTTGGTGGCCGTGGAAAGGCGGCAGCTGGGTTGGCGGCACCAACTGGAGCGTTCCCGGCTTCCCTACCCAGGATGAAGGCCGGGCAAAGTTATTTGCTGATGCAGAACAAGGCGTACCCCCGGAGCAGCGCCTTTACGCCGAAGGTGCACACCTGCGCCCGCCTTTTCTCCAGCCATACCTGTGTGAGAACGTGCTTATCGAAGGCGTTACCATCACCGCTGCACCCTTCTGGTTGATCAACCCGGTGTTATGCCAAAGCGTGACTGTAAAGGGTGTCACCTGCGACAGCCTTGGTCCTAACTCCGATGGTTGCGATCCTGAATCCTGTAAAAACGTTGTCATTGAAGACTGTTATTTCGATACCGGTGATGATTGCATCGCCATCAAGTCCGGCCGCAACAACGACGGTCGCCGACTGAATGTGCCGGCAGAAAATATCCTGATCACCGGCTGCAAAATGCGCAGTGGCCACGGCGGCGTGGTAATCGGCAGTGAAATATCCGGCGGGGCGCGCAATATCTTTGTGGAAAACTGCGAGATGAGCAGCCCGGAACTGGAACGCGGTATCCGTATAAAAACCAACTCCATCCGTGGCGGTGTTATCGAAAATTTCTATATCCGCAATGTTCAAATCGGTGAAGTGCAAAACGCGTTGGTCATCGACTTCCATTATGAGGAAGGCGACGCGGGCGACTTCGATCCCACCGTGCGTAATATCGAAATTCGCGATCTTGTCTGCCAAAAAGCAGAGCGCGTATTTCAGGTGCGCGGTTTCGAACGTGCCCCCATCCGTGACCTGCGCATGATCAACAACACCTTTGTGTCAGTGAAAGAAATTGGCAATATCGAACATGTCGAAAATTTTGTCGCAGAAAACGTCACAATCCAAGGCAAAATTTTCAAAGTCAGCTAAAGTCCAATAAGTCTTATTGTTCTTGCTAAAAAGTTATTAAGGATAGCGAGCTCATTGTCGTAAAAGGCAATAACAACAAGGAGAAAATAAAACTGGAAATGGCATGACGCAGCAGTAAGCTTTATTAACACGTCATTTGATTTCCAAATAAAAAAGCCTTGCTTCGAAAGAATTGTTCGGTGGAGAGATCACCACCAGACAGAGGCATCACAACGCTCGATGTGATATATCAAAATAATACACAGGGGAAACACAATGAAACAATTTAAGATTAGTCCGCTGGTGTTAGCTATGGCAGTTGCACTGCCTGCGGCGACATACGCACAACAAAACGAAACTATCGAAGAAGTGGTAGTAACTGGCAGCTACCGTGCCAGCCTTGCCACCTCGCTGGAAACCAAACGAAACGCTGCTAACGCAGTTGACTCAATCAATGCCCAGGACATTGCTGATTTTCCTGATAACAACCTTGCAGAATCTCTGCAACGGATCCCAGGGGTTGCCATCACCCGTTCAGGCGGTGAAGGTCGTAATATTTCTGTTCGCGGCTTGGGTCCAGATTACACCCGCGTTCGTGTTAACGGCATGGAATCTATTTCAACTACAGGCGGCACTGATGCCACCGGTGGTACGAACCGTGGACGCGGTTTCGACTTCAACACATTCTCATCTGACCTGTTTTCAAGCCTGACCGTCAACAAAACTGCAATGGCAGAAATTGAAGAAGGATCTTTAGGCGCAACTGTAGATCTGAATTCCGCCAAACCATTCAACTACGATGGTTTTGTATTCTCCGCATCCGCACAGGCTGGATACAACGACTTATCTGAAGAGACAGATCCTTCTGCGGCCTTTTTGGTAAGTAACATTTTTGCTGACGGGAAAATCGGTGCTCTGCTTTCGCTGTCTTACTCCGAAAGAACCATCAAAGACGAAGGCTCCAGTACCGTTCGCTGGTCAAATGCTCCTGCCCAATATTTTGGTTTTGTGGATGGCGCACCAGTTGATGCAACCCATGAAGTGAACACCGCATTCCATCCTCGGATTCCTCGTTACGACTCATTCATGCATGACATGTCTCGCTTGGGAGCAAGTGCGTCAATTCAATTCCGTCCGACAGATGTAACTGAAGTAAGTCTGGATGTTCTGTATGCAGAACACGATGCAACCCGTCAGGAGGTTTTCCTTGAAGCGTCCATGAATGGTACGCAGAACAATGCAGTGAATGTTGTAGATTACGAAATTGAAGGTAACAGCGTCGCCTACGCCCAATTTGAAAACGTGCGTTTGCTGGCAGAGAACCGTTTTGATGAAATGAAGACTGAGTTTCATCAGGTTACTCTTTCTGTCGACCACGAGTTCACCGATAGCCTTCGCGGTAGCCTGTTGATCGGAACTGCAGAATCTGAATTTGACAACCCAATTCAAAACACTGCCATCATTCGTGCAAATGGCCAGCAGTTTGGTTATGACTTCCGCAATGGCCGGAATGGTGATTTCATCTTCGGAAGCGGCGCTTATCAGCCGGCATCATGGACTTTGACTGAACTTCGTCAGCGTCCTCAAGGCTCATCAAACGCTTACGATAATTTCTCCGCGCAGTTAGAGTATCGAATTAATGATCAGCTGACTTTGAAAGGTGGCCTGAATTACAAAGAGTTTGAATTCTCCACTTACCAGAAGCAATTTGCTGATGAAGCTGCCGGCACTATCACCCTGGGCGCAAACGATCTTATTAGTTATAACTCAGGCTTGGGTTCCGGTCCGGCGTGGCTGATCCCTGATCGCGGCGGAATTATGGAAGCCAATAATGTTTGGGCAAGACCATACCGGGATAACACTGCAAACAGCTATGATGCAGTCGAAGAAACCGTTGGTGGCTTCCTGCAGTTGGATTTTGATACATCCATAGGTGATACACCTGTTCGCGGTAATATTGGTGTGCGTCAATACTCAACTGACCAATCTACCTCCGGCTGGACTGCCGGCAATCAAGTGTGGATTGATCACTCTTATGATGATGTCCTTCCCTCTGCAAACATCTCCTTTGAGCCTATCGACGATGTCATAATTCGCTTAGCTTATTCTGAGGGTATTGCTCGGGCAGGCCTTGGCTCTATCAAAGCTGATACTTCTGTTAACGTTGCCGGAACTAACATGACTGTTGGTGGCGCCAACCCGTTCCTCGAGCCAACCAAGGCAAAAAGTTACGACGTAGGTGTTGAGCTTTACTTTGATAACGAAAGTGCCTTGGGTCTTGCTTTGTTCAGAAAAGATCTTGAAAGCCAGGTGCAAACTCTGCGCACCACACGACCATTCACAGAGATTGCAGCAGAGCGCGGGCTTGATCTGAACTTGGCTACCAATGCTTGTAATCAATCAACAATGTCTCCTGCAGATTGTAACGCGAACGCGCTTTGGAACTACTCTATTCCATTGAATGCTCCAGGTGGGGACATCTACGGATTTGAGCTGAGCTATCAAACTCCCTTCAGCTTCCTGCCGGGCTTCCTGAGCAATTTCGGTTTTATCGGTTCATACACTTACGTGAAAGGTCAAATCGATTATCTGGATAACCTTGGCCAGGTGGAGTTGAGATCTGATCTCGAAAACATGTCCGTGAACACCTCAAGTGCAACACTGTATTATGAGAAAGATGCCTTTAACGCACGTGTATCACTGGCTTCACGTAGTGGTTACCTGACCAACGCCCGCGGGCGTGACGGTAACGACGCAGAAGGAACCGCCAGCACGCATAACGTTGATGCCTCTTTGTCTTATCAGATCAACGACAGCTGGAAAGTCAGCCTCGAAGCTCTTAACCTGACCAATGAAGCTGATGATCAGTGGGTAGATGAAAACGACAGACGCTTGTCTTACTACCACGAAACCGGAAGACAGTACTACCTGGGCGTACAGTACAAGTACTAATTACCCAGTAGTTTTGGTGAAAAAAAGGGATGCCGGCTTCCGGCATCCCTGTTTTAATTTTCAAATAGATTTTTCTGTCTGTAAGGCAAGAAAAACTATGGTGTGACTTAGTAAATTTTATTGGCACCACACTTCTTAACAAAAGAGCTACTAAACACTCTTGCGCACGGCGAAGTCTGCCGCCACTATCATGACGGTGAGATTATTATTTAACCTTCATTCCTAGAAAGTTTTTTCATTGACCAGCCAAAAAAGGTGAATCCATTGAAACGTAAAAAAATGGCAAACATTGGCGGATTAGTGTCCGGCAGCTTATTGCTGGCTTTGGTTGCGGGTTGCGACTCGAGCAAACCAACAGCGGAAACATCTGTCACCACAGTATCCAGCAGTGCGGCCAGCGCGGTCGTTTTAGCGCAGGCGGAAGTTGCCAACTCAACCGATTTTGCACGCGACCGTGAGCCGGTTTATTTCAGTCTTTATGATTTGGGCCTTGAGGCGCAAGATGAACGGGTTCAGCATCTGATTGCTAAAGAAGGTGAACAGCGTTTACCAACCCAACTGGTTGACCGCGATGCTGACGGCACACCGGACGATTTATTAGTTACTCTGGATTTTGCTCCTGCGCAAAAGCGCAACATTACCATTCTTGCCGATGAGAATGCCGAAGCTCTGGATATTCCCAAACAGGCTCAAGCAGAGATCTCTCACAAGGTGGGTGGCGAATGGCAGGATAAAAAATATATTGGCGGCACATTTCAAAATGTAAAAGAACTCACTCCGCCACCACAATATACCGATCACTCTGAATTTATTCGTTACGAAGGTCCAGGCATCGAATCAGATAAAGTGGCTTATCGGATTTATCTCGACTGGCGTAACGGCTTTGATATTTTTGGCAAGAAAACCAGCGATATGGTTTTGCAAAATGTGGGACAAGACGGTTATCAGTCTTACCACGAACCCGCCGACTGGGGCATGGATTTATTAAAAGTTGGTAAGTCCCTCGGTGCCGGTGGTTATGGTTTCTGGAATGGTAAAGAAGTTGAACTGGTTTCCAAAGTAGATCAGTGGACGGCGAAGGTGGCTGAAGACGGCCCGCTGTATTCCGCGCTGAACATTACTTACAAAGGCTGGGAAATCAACGATCAGAAACTGGATCTGGTCAGCAACCTTTCCATGAGCGCTGGCAGCCGTCTGGTTCATACTCGCTTGAGCGTATCGGAAGAACTGCCGAACCTGGCTATTGGTATGGTGAAACATCCCGGCACCAAACTGCTTCAGGGCAGTCAGGAAATCAGCGGTTACGCCTGGACCTACGTGGCCAGCTGGGGCAAGCAAAGCCTGAGTGGCGAAGATGATTATTTGGGGATGGCTATTCTTTTCCATCGCCAGAGCCGCATCGAACAAACTGAAGATGCCAGCAGCTATGTTTCTGTGATGGAACCTACCGGCGGTGAGCTTGAGTATTACTTCCTCGCGGCGTGGGACGGTGAAGAAAACGGAATTAAAACTGAAGAAGAGTTTGTGGCTTATCTGGAGCAGGAAGTTACGCGCCTTACTACCACACCGCGTGTCCGTCTGGAAAATAAACTCAGTGAAGAAGCCAAATCATTTCCCATTACGGCAGATGCGGCATTGAGTTGGAGCAAGCGTCTGGTGGATTCAGAGCTCGAGCGCAAAACCCTGAACTATCATTACGATGGTTGGGATGAGCACCGTCGTCGCAAGCCCAAGTTCGAATACGACATTCATGGCGTACAGATTACCGCCGTCAGCGAGTTGGCCAAGGTCGCACCGGATGCACGCTACGAAGATGTTGCTGAAAAAGTTACCGGTAGTTTTGTAACCGACGAAGGCGATATCCGTGAATACGATATCAAAAACTACAACATCGACAGCGTAGCACCGGGCATGGTGGTGCTGGATTTGTACGAAAAAACCAAAGACGAAAAATATCGCAAAGCGGCTGATCTGCTGCGTAAACAACTGAAAGAACATCCACGCACAAGCGAAGGCGCTTTCTGGCATAAGCAAGCTTATCCGCATCAGGTCTGGCTTGATGGTGTCTACATGGGCATGCCCTTTCTGGCACGCTACAGCGTGATGTTTGAAGACGGCGCAAGCCTCGCTGAGGTGGTGAAGGAATTCAAACTGGTTCATGAAAAACTGCGTAATCCCGAGTCTGGACTTTATTACCACGCGTGGGATGAATCGAAGCAAATGAACTGGGCCAACAAAGAAACCGGTTTGTCGGAATTTTACTGGGGCAGAGGCCTAGGCTGGTTAACCATGGCCTTGGTTGATGTGCTGGATTACATTCCCGAAAACAATACCGAACTGCGCAAGCCCCTGTTAGATATGATCACTGAACTGGCGGCAGATCTGCGTCGTTACCAGGACCCAGCCACCGGCACCTGGTATCAGATCATGGATCAGCCGGAGCGGGTTGGTAACTATCGGGAATCATCCGGCAGCGCCATGTTCACATACTTTTATGCCAAAGCAATTAACAAGGGCTATCTCCCTGATTCCTATCGTGGAACAGCGGAAAAAGCCTACGAAGGGTTAATCAAGGAGTTCGTGACGGTGCACCATGACGGCCTTATCAGCATGACTAACCAGTGTCTGGTTGCTGGATTAGGCTTTGGCCGTGACGGCAGTTACGATTACTACATGAGTGAGCGCGTGTACAAGAATGATCCGAAAGGTAATGGTCCCTTCATTCTTGCGGGCGTAGAAATGTATAAGCTGCTCGGCAGCAACGCAGCACAATAAATAATAAGCCGTACCTGAAAGTCGGATAACCTGAAGATTCAGGTTATCCGGCACTGTATTAATAAATTCAACCTGGTAACGCTGAAGGTTTTATTATGAAAATTGTGGAAGAACGCTTTGCCGTTCATATGGATGACTTCAAACATTACGATACTGAAAAGCTGCGCAAGCATTTTCTGATCGAAAAAATTTTTGAAGCCGATGAAGTTCTCTTTACCTACACCCATTACGAACGACTGATGGTGGGTGGTGCTATGCCGGTAAATAAAGCAATCAAGCTCGATGCAGTTTATCAGCAGAAAGCCGATTTCTTTTTGCAGCGCCGCGAGCTGGGCGCGATCAATATTGGCGGCAGCGGCAAGATTACCGTTGACGGCACCGAATACAAAATCAACACCAAAGAAGCGCTTTATATCGGACGCGGTGCGCAGGACGTCAGCTTCAGCAGTGACGATGCCGCTAACCCCGCCAAGTTTTATTTAAACTCAACCCCTGCGCATCACGCCTACCCGACCAAAAAAGTCGGTAAAGAAGACGCCAAGGTATTGAACATGGGTTCATCTGAAACCTGTAATGAGCGCAACATTTATCAATTGATGATTGCCGGCGTGGTTGACACTTGTCAGCTGCAGATGGGCATGACTGAACTGAAAAGTGGCAGCATCTGGAACACCATGCCAGTGCACACCCACAGCCGCCGGATGGAAGCGTATTTTTATTTCCAGATTCCGCAGGACCAAGCCGTTTGTCATTTTATGGGCCCAGCCCATGAAACCCGTCATATCTGGGTCGGTAACGAACAAGCTGTCGTTTCACCGCCCTGGTCTATGCACTCGGGTGCCGGTACTGCCAATTACACCTTTATCTGGGGTATGGCCGGCGAAAATATGGATTACACCGATATGGATTTCCACAAGCCAAGCGAATTGAAATAAGGATCAACTCATGACACATCCTCTGTTTGATTTAACCGGTAAGATCGCTCTGGTCACCGGTGCCACGCACGGTCTGGGTATGTCCATGGCCTGCGGTCTCGCCAGTGCGGGTGCAACGTTGATTATCAACGGCAACTCTTCGCAGGAAAAAATCGATACGGCGGTTGCTGCTTATCGCGAGAAAGGCTTTAAAGCCTTTGGTTACAAATTTAACGTGACTGATGAAGCGCAAGTGCAAGCCGCTGTGGATCAGATTGAGCAGGATCACGGCCCGATCGATATCCTCGTTAACAACGCGGGCATCATCAAGCGCATTCCACTGCTGGATATGCCGCTGGAAGAATTTGAAGAAGTCATCAAGACTGACCTCACTGGTGTGTTCACCATGACACGCCCTGTGGCGCGCCGGATGGTGGAGCGTCGCTCCGGTAAGATCATCAATATCTGCTCGATGATGAGTGAACTTGGCCGTAATTCTGTAGGCGCTTACGCTGCTGCAAAAGGCGGATTGAAGATGCTGACACGCAACATGGCTACTGAATGGGCGAAGCATAACGTGCAGGTTAACGGTATTGGCCCCGGTTATTTTGCTACCAGCCAGACCGCACCGATCCGGGTTGATGGGCATCCGTTCAACGAATTCATTATCAATCGCACACCTGCCGGTAAATGGGGTGATCCCGATGACCTGCAGGGCGCAACGATTTTCCTGGCTTCCAAAGCAAGTGATTTTGTTACCGGCCAGATCGTTTACGTGGATGGCGGTATTCTCGCTACCATCGGTAAGCCCTCCAACGAAGATTAAAATTTCCTCCGCTGTTTGTTTGATTCACCCTCCTTTACAACCGCTGCTGATGCAGCGGTTTTTTTATGTGTGGCACGCAACAGGTTGGCGCCGCCACCCGAACCGCCCCAGCGCACCAAGGTCTAGACGTTATGGCAAGCTGCCCGCACGTCACCTGCGTCAACGATTTACCGTTACGTATGGAGGGGAGATGGAGAAAGAAATGAATCTGACAGCAGTCTTGGATGAGATCGAAGAAAATATTGAAGGCAAAAAAATAACCTTCGGTAAAATTATCGACGAATTCGAAGATCGCGGATACGGTCCGTTGCTGCTGATTGCCGCGCTGTTTATCATGCTGCCCACGGGGGGCATACCTGGTATTCCTACTGCTTTAGCTGTCATTATTAGCTTTATTGCGGCGCAATTGGTGTGGGGACGCAGCACACCCTGGCTGCCGAGAAAATTACGGAGTATCAGTTTTGATAAAGAAAAATTTATCAAAGCCGCCAGCAAACTGAAACCCATCACCCGCCGAATCGATTACGTTCTCCGTCCGCGTCTTAAGCGCTTTGCAAAAAAACCCATGACGCGTCTGGTCGGTCTGGTCATTATCTGCTTATGCCTGTTTATGCCTTTTCTGGAAATTATTCCCTTTGCGGATGTTATTCCTTCTTCTTCCATATTTATCATCGGCCTGGGACTCACCGCGCGTGATGGTATCGTCACACTCGTCGGCTTTGGCGCGGCGATAATAATGTTAGCGGGTGCGGGTTACTGGCTGTTTTAACCCGATTATTTTTCCGCGTAAGCCTCAAGTACATTGTTCAAAAATCGCTGCCCGAGCGCAGTGGTTTTTATCATTTTTTTATCCAGCTCCACCAGACCTTGTTGCTGCAGAGAAGTCCACTGAGGCTCCAACGCATCCAGTGACAAACCTGTTCTGTCCAAAAAAACCTGCGCCGGTACGCCTTCAGTTAAACGCAGCGCATTCATTAAAAACTCTAACGGCAGTGATGCTGGCTGAAGAATTTCACCGCCGCCCATGTAGGTGTTTTCATGTCCATGAATGGTCTGCGCAATCCTCTGTTGGCTTTGCAGATAATGTGCCGGTAACCGCGTCTTCCACAAACGGATGATCGTTTGCTGGTGCGGCAAACTTACCTTGCCGTGAGCCCCGGCACCGATGCCAAGATAATCACCAAATTGCCAGTAATTCATATTGTGCCGCGCACGCTTGTTCGATTGCGCATAGGCGGAAATTTCGTATTGTGCATATCCCGCGTCGCCTAGACAGGCAGCGCCTTCATCTTGAATGTCCGCCAGAATTTCTTCGTCCGGCAGGCGCGGCGGTGCCGAATAAAAAACCGTATTTTGTTCGATGGTGAGTTGATACCAGGAAATATGTTCCGGTGCTAACGCAATGGCCTGCTGCAAATCAGCCTGCGCATCGTTAACCGATTGCTGTGGTAAGCCGTGCATCAGATCCAGATTGATATTATCGAAGCCAGCGACCCGCGCCATCTCAATCGCACGCAAGGCTTCGTTACGCCCATGCACACGACCAAGCAAGGTTAACTGCGTATCGTTAAAACTCTGGATGCCGATAGACAAACGATTAACCCCAGCCTGGCGGAATCCACGGAACCGCTCCTGCTCAAATGTACCGGGATTTGCCTCCAGCGTGATTTCAATATCATCTTCAAAACCGACAAGTTGCTCGGCATCAGTAAGAATTTGTGCGATCGCCTTAGCGGAAAAAATACTGGGTGTACCGCCACCAAAAAAAATGCTGCTTAATTTCCGCCCTTGGGCCAGCGGAAGATCCTGTTGCAGATCAGCGCGCAGTGCCGCCACATATTCTGTCTCCGGCACTGCATCATTTGCCTGATGTGAATTAAAGTCACAATAAGGACATTTGCGGATGCACCAGGGAATGTGAACATAAAGTGCAAGAGGTGGCAGTTGCAGCATGGGTCAGGTGTTTCCTGCTGATTGACAGCAATAAATCAGAAAAATAGATGATTACATCTATGCAGTGTTTGTGTTGCGCTACCGGTAGGCAGATTGCAAGCGCGCGAGCAGTTCGGCCATGGCTTTGCCACGATGACTGATGCGATTTTTTTCCGCTTTATCTAATTCAGCTGCCGCGCATTGGTGAGTAGGAACGTAAAACAATGGATCGTAACCAAATCCACCTTCCCCGCGCGGCGCGGCGAGAATACTCCCTTCCCAGGTGCCATGACACAGTATTGGGGTTGGATCTTCCGCGTGACGCATGAACGCCAGCACACAGTGGTAACGTGCGGTGCGGTGCGCCTCATCCAGCTCACCGAGTTCCTGCAGGAGTTTCGCGTTGTTGTCAGCATCCGCCGCCTCGTCTCCAGCATAACGCGCGGAATAGATGCCGGGGCGCCCCTGCAATGCATCGACTTCGAGCCCCGAATCGTCAGCGATGGCGGGCAGACCAGTGTGCGCACAAGCGTGACGAGCCTTCAGGATCGCGTTCTCGACAAAGGTCAAGCCGGTTTCATCCGCATTGGCGATAGCGAAGGCTGATTGCGGCACCACGTCGAATCCGCAACCCGCTAACAATTGCTGGAATTCACGAAGCTTTCCGGCGTTACCGCTGGCGAGAATAATTTTTTGATTCATAAGCAACCTATTAAACAATCTTACTCTGCATGTAACGTGCGCGTGAAACGCACGGTAAAAGGTGCGCTCTCGCCTTCTGCCTGTACCTGCACCACAAAGTTAACGACTTCTTCATTGGTATGGCGAAGCGGCGCAAGGTAATAGGTAGCCTCGCCTTCATTGATTGTTTGGAAATTCAGAACCCGCTGTTGTTGAATCAGATTCGTGGCCGTGCCGCTGATGTCGACGGGTAAGCCTAATGTCGTTTTTCCATCAAGGGTTTGAGTGAGGCTGATGTTGACCAGCACCTGATTTTTGCTGCGGGTCAGCCCGTAAATTTGAGCGACCTCGGGACTGATAAAGGTGCTGTTAAAGACGCTGAAGTGGACGGTGTATGAGCCGAATGTTTGAGACGTTTCGACCGGCTTGAGTTGATCAATTTGTGCCTGGCTCGCTAAGGCCGGCAGGCAAAGCATTAAGATGAACACACGCAGATAAAACATTGCCATCAATCTCCTAACGGACAAAAGTGCCCGGCATTTTACAGGAATATGTGGCCAAGGACGGGAAAAGATAGGTATGGAGGGAATAAACAAAAACACCGGAGATTTACGCTCCGGTGTTTTTCCTAAGCAGCAAATTTATTTGTTACCGGCAAACTATTCGGTCATCTTCTGCTGGATGCGGGTACGCAGGTCCTGATCTTGCCCGGCACGAGTCGCAATCTGCTGATATTCCGGGATGGTAAGGCCAGAGTCAGCCACGGCTTCCTGCATTTTGCTCTGCGCTTCCTGCTGGAGTTCGGTAGCTTTTTCAGGCACTTCGGTTGATTGCAGCTGCTCGCTATACTCGCGGTTAATTTTCTGTACTTCTACATAGGCCGTAACAAATTTTTCCACCTGCTCATCGGGAATCTGAGCTTGCGTTGTGGTAGCCGTCGCGGGTGATGTGGTTTGTGGGGCCGCTTCAGCCATCACAAGGGGCGCAGCGCACAAACCGGCCGCCGATATTGAAAGGATTGCTAAGGGTTGCTTGATCATCTTGAACATAATTCTCTCCTACATGTACTCATTGAAGTTTTGACATAAGGAGTTTTGCAACGAGCATGCCAGCACCCTGAAAATATAAACGATTGATTTAAAAGGATTTTTCGGCCACCTCCATGACACCAGCCTGTGCGCCTGCGCCCATGCGCCAGATTGGCACATAAACTGGCAGCCTAATCGTCATCACCTTCCAGCCACCGATAAAGCGTGCGGCGCCCAATGCCTAAAATCTCTGCCGCGCGGCGCTTATTCCCCTCTACCTGCTGCAATACATAGCGAATGTAGTCCTGCTCGATGGTCTCCAGCGAAACCAGCTGCCCCTCCGCCAGCGGCGGATGCCAGCGGCTGCCCATCTGATCAAGGGGAGTGATAGTGATAGCTTGAACCCGCTCCGGCAGATGCTCCAGGTCGATCTGCCGGCTGTTGCAGAAGGTCACCGCCCGCTCAATCATATTGGCCAGTTCGCGCACATTGCCCGGGAACGGATAGGCCTTCAGACGCATCAACGCCTCGGCCGAGATGCCGTCCACGGGCTGTTCGCGCCGCTGATTCAGCTGGCGGAGGTAGTGGCTGATCAAGCGCTCCAGATCGCCGCCACGCTGGCGCAGCGGTGGCACTTCAACCGCAAAAGTCTCGAGGCGATAGTAAAGATCTTCGCGGAAGCGACCAGCACTGACTTCTTCGGTCAGCCGGCGGTTGGTGGCGGCGATGATGCGCACATCCAGTTCCTGCTCACGGTTGCTGCCCACCGGGCGAACCCGGCCATCCTGTAAGGTGCGCAACAGGCTTGACTGCATCTCCAGCGGCATCTCCCCGATCTCATCCAGCAGCACCGTACCGCCGTCAGCAGCGGCGAAGAGCCCCTGGCGCGCCTTATCAGCGCCAGTAAAGGCGCCTGCCGCATGACCGAACAATTCGCTTTCCAACAGGCTGGCGGGAATGCCGCCACAGTTAATCGCGACAAACGGTTTATCACGGCGCGGGCTTTCGTTATGCAGCGCGCGCGCGACCAATTCTTTACCAACGCCGCTCTCACCGGTGATCAGCACCGGACCCTCCGCCGGGGCTATCTGCCGCAGCAAGGCGAACAGCTGGCGCATGGCGCTGCTGCTGCCGATCATGCCGTGGAACTCGCCGTCGTCCAGCAGCCGGCGGTAGTAGGTGACCTCCTCCTGCAGCTGCTGGCGCTGCAGTGTTCGTTCGACACACAGACGGAGGTGATCGAGGTCGAGAGGTTTTGTAAGAAAATCATCGGCGCCGCGCTTGAGTGCATCCACCGCCTGATCAATGGTGCCGAAGGCGGTGATGACGATGAATCCAGGTTTAAGCGGCAGCTGCTTTACGTTTTCCAGCAGCGTCAGCCCATTGCCGTCCGGCAGGCGCAGATCGCTGACGATCAGCTGCGGTAATTGCGTCTGCAAAAATTCGCGCGCCTCCTGCAGGCCGGCGCAGGCGGCGCAGCTGTGCCCCGCTTCCTGCAACTCTTCCAGCAGCAACTGGCGCAGATGAGGATCATCTTCAACCAGCAACACATCAACAGGTATCGCTTTAGTCATGTCTGGCTCCTGGCGTCAGCGGCAGATAAAGACTGAACCGGGCACCGCCCCACTCGCTGCGGTCGACTTCTATCCGGCCGCCGTGCTCACTGACCACCGCGTCAACCACCGCCAAACCAAGACCGGTACCAGTAATTTTGGTGGTGTAAAAAGGTTCCAGCAGGCGCCGCTGGTCCACTTCATCAATGCCGGGACCGTCGTCTTCAACGGTGAAGATCAGCCAGTCCGGGGTGTGCGTCTGCCAATTGAGCCGGACCTGGCCGCCCGGCGTTGCCTGTATGGCGTTGCGCATCAGGTTGATCAGCGCTTGCTCCAGGCGCAGGCGATTGCCGATGAGGCCTAACGGTGTGTCCCGCCCTGCCAGCGTTATTTGAACCTGTTGTTGCTGGCGTTCCTGCTCTACCTGAGCCAGAGAAGAATGCACCAGATCCATTACTCGCACTTCGCTGGCGGCCGGTTTAACCGGGCGGGCAAAATCCATCAGCTGGCGGATGATGCGCTCCATCCGTTGCAGTTGCTGGCGAATCTGATGCAGCACCGTTGCGCTTTGCTCATCCGCTCGCCGCAGCTCCCGCTGGGCCTGTCCGTCTGCTACCGCAAGCGGTGTGCCCAACTCGTGCGCCACGCCTGCCGCGAAATGCCCGATGGCCGCCAGCTTTTCGCTTTGCTGCAGCCGGCTTTGCAGTTCATACTCCCGCTCGCGGCGCTCACGCAGTTCCTGTTCCGAGGCGACGATACTGTCCAGCATCTGATTGAACCCCTGCGCAAGAAAGCGAATCTCCGAAGGACCATCCACCGCTACGCGATGCTGCAGATTACCCCCGGCAACCACCTCCATATCTTCACGCATGCGGTGAAGATGCCGCCCGACCGCCCGTTGATAACCAACCCATATCAACCCCATCACCAGCAATGTGGACAATGCCAGCATACCGATGGCATTTGCCCGGAATTCATCAATGCGCCGCGAAAAGTCACTGCCGCGCCGGGTGACCTGCAACAGCCCGATACTGCGCTCGCCGCTGTCTGTCAGTGGCAGAAAATAGGAATACACCTCCTCGCCTCCCACTTTATCGAACTCACCTTGTTCATCGCCTTTGTTGACCAGATCTACCGCCTGGCGATCCGGCACCCGTGCTTTTGAGGTACCACTGGTGGAGATGCGTTTGCCTTCCTTGTCGTAGACATACACCGCATACACTTTGTCGGTATCAAAGATGGAGGTCACGCTTCGCTGCAGTGTGCCGGAATGGCCATGTTGAAGCGCATGACTTAACGGTAGTCGGATGGCCCGTGCCAACAGTTCAATTTCTTCTTCCATCGTTGCTTTTGCATCTTTTTCCAACCGATATAAACCGTACCAACCCGTCGCAATAATGGTTAAAAGAAAGGGCAGCAGGACAAACACCAGCAAAGCGGCGCGGATGTTATAGAACGCAATTCTGTTGAAGGGAAACATAAGCCATGATGCGTTTGTGAATGGAATTCCATCCTAACATACGCAAAAAAGCGCTGTCCCTTTCGGGCCAGCGCTTATTCGATAAGGTACGGAATCAAACAGATTTACGCAGATGGTAGATAGCGGTTTCGCCAAATAAATTGGGGGCGATATCTTTCAGGGATTGCAGGGATTTTTCATTAACCACCTGGCGGTGGAGCACCTGAATATTTTTTTCGTGGCATAACACTTCAAAATCTTTGAACGTACAAAAGTGAATATTCGGTGTGTCATACCATTCGTAGGGCAACAGATCTGAAACAGGCATCCGCCCGCGGGTAGCGAGATAAAAGCGTGCTTTCCAGTGCCCGAAATTTGGAAAGGTGACGATGCATTCTTTACCGACACGCAACATTTCATCCAGTACAAGATGCGGAAAGTGCAGGGTCTGCAGGGCTTGGGTCATCAATACCGTATCGAAACTTTTATCGGCGAAATTGCCCAGGCCGCGATCGAGGTTTTGCTCAACCACGTTCAAACCTTTGTCGATACATAAATTAATTTGCTCCGGATCAATTTCCAACCCGTAGCCTTCTACCTGTTTGTTATCGATCAAAAATTTCAGCAGCGTGCCATCACCACACCCCAGGTCGAGAATCCGGCTGCCCTGCGCGATCCAGTGTGGAATTTCATTGAGATCTATACGCATAACTTACTCCGTGGCAATTCCGGCGAGGTAGCGACCAAAGACTTGCTGGTAACGCGGGTTGGGCAACAGGAAGGCATCGTGACCAAAGTTGGATTCAATTTCGGCGTAAGTGACAGCCTTGCGCGCACCCATCAATGCATTAACGATTTCCCGTGAACGATCCGGCGCGAACCGCCAGTCTGTGCTGAATGACACCACCAGAAATTTCGCCTGAGCATGACTGAATGCCGCCACCGGGTCGTCGTTGTACTCGCGCGCTAGATCAAAATAATCCAGCGCTTTGGTGATCAGCAGATAACTGTTCGCGTCGAAATTATTGGCGAAGGTATCGCCCTGATAACGCAGGTAACTTTCAATCTGAAATTCCACCGGCTCATCAATACCCCGCTCAAAACTGCCCTTGCGCAGATCGCGGCCGAATTTCTCACCCATGGCGTAATCCGACAGGTAGGTGATATGGCCAATCATGCGCGCAACCGCCAGACCGTGACGCGGTAACGTGTTCTGCTCCAGATAGCGCCCCCCGCAGAAATTTGGGTCACTCATGATGGCCTGTCGCGCGGTTTCATTGAAGGCGATATTCTGGGCCGTCAGTTTCATGGCTGATGCAATCACCACACAGTGACGCACCCGCTCGGGATATTCCAACGCCCAACGCATGACCTGCATGCCGCCCAGACTGCCACCGATGATCGCGGCCCAGGTATCAATACCGAGCCTATCGGCCAGCCGCGCCTGACTCGCCACCCAGTCGCGCACCCGCAGCTTCGGAAAATCTGGTCCCCAGGGTTTGCCAGTAGCCGGGTTGATACTGGCAGGACCGGTTGAGCCATGACAGCCGCCGATATTATTCACAGCGACTACAAAAAATTTATTGGTATCTATCGGTTTGCCCGGCCCGATATACGCGTCCCACCAGCCGGGTTTGCGGTCTTCGAGAGCGTGATAGCCCGCGGCGTGATGGTGACCGGACAGGGCATGACAGATCAGTACCGCATTGGATTTATTCGCGTTGAGTTGCCCGTAGGTTTCGTAAATTAGCTGGTAGGTATCCAACGTCTTGCCGCAGGCCAGCAGCAAGGGCTCATCGAATTGAATGGTCTGAGGCGTAACCAGACCCACTGAATCAGCGGGTAGCGTTATTGGCATGGTGATCTCGTATCTCGGCAGCACACAAGGAACATCGCCGCACGGCGAAGGCCGCTCAGGCGCGGCAACAAAGGCGCAAGTCTACGGTTGCCACCCGACTGCTGCAAGGGATCTGTGCACCCAAATCCGGGTGCACAGATTCAGGAGGAACGCGAAGCCTGCCGCGCCTCAGTGAGCGAGACCACCGTCGCCCCGGTGTCCGATGCGGCCGGAATTTCCACCACATCATCCAGTGGCGCGGCGGTGACTTCCCGATAGAGCGGCTCCAGCTGCGTCAACGCGGCTTGCAATTGATAGATATTGGTCTGCAGGCTTTCCACTTTTTCCGCGTGCGAGTTGCGCTGGTTCTGCATTTGCGTGAGGCGCAGCATGTGCTGCTCAACCAACTGCTTCTGATATTCATTGTTGTGGAACAGCGGTGCGAGCGCTTCCTGCAGCCAGTACTCAATAGCGCGATTGATATCTCTGAAGGTGTTGCGCACCTCCTGCACCAGCGTATTGATGAACCGGTTGATAAAGGTGCTTTTGCTGGTGAGCAGGCTGTTTAGAGAAAGCCGGAAGTCGTCCGCCTTGGCCTGCAGCTGGCGCAGTTGGCGGCGCTCCTTGTGCATACGGAACAAGTGACGGTTGAGGAGTTCACTGTTGGTCTGGTTGTGTTCGGGGCGCTCATAGATGGAGGTCAGCACCTTATTGGCTCGCTCAATCTCACGCTCCAGGTGCCGGATGTTGCTATCCACCGTATCAAAGAAGTCGCCAATCGCCCGCGACAACCCCAGGGTGGTCCAGCTCTCCGCCAGCTTGTGGTGCGCCTCCTGCACCTGCATCTCCAGCTGACTGGCACTGACCGGCCCTAACAGCGCAGCACGTTGATTCTCCAGCAGCCGCTGACTGGTGCGCAGCGAGAGCGCCTGCTTGTGATACTGGTGATGGGACTGGCGGATGGTGTCGCGCAGCTGCTGCAGCGTATCGCTGGCGGCGGGATTGGCAGCAGAACGCAGTACCGCCACCTCTGCCTCACATTCACTCAAACGACGCGCCAGGCTGTTGCGGGTGTTGATGATCATGCTGTAGCTGTCACCGATCAACCGATGCCCTACTATCTGTTGCTGACTGCGCACGACACATTCTGCCAGCATTCGCTCCAGCACCGGAAAATTGCTTCGCTGCAGTTGCGCAGCATTGCGGGTAATCTTGGCCAGCAGACCATGCTTGGCAGACAACGCCAATATGTGTTCCGGCGATAGATCAAGCTGCTGGGCCGTCAGCTGACGCAGCGCTTCAATATGGCTTTCCACTTCCTGCGGGCTGGATAAGTCATCCCACATGCTGTCGACCTTGTTGAGCAGCGCCAGCACAGCAGTGCAGTGATCGTCGCGCAGAATCTGGATGTGATCGCGCCAGATCGCCATGTCGCTGGCCGTGACGCCCGCATCGGCGGCAAGCAGGAACAGAATGGCCTGGGCTTCTGGCAAGGTGCGCAGCGTCAGTTCCGGCTCGTTACCGAGGGCATTGAGGCCGGGGGTATCCACAATCCGTAAGCCCTGCCGCAGCAACGGGTGGTCGAGGTTGATCAGGGCGTGCCGCCAGGAAGGCACGGTAACCATCCCTGCTTCATCACGCTCACCCAGTTCATCGGTAGAGAATCCCAGTCGCGCTGCTTCAGCCGGCGTCACCTGCTTATTGGCGGAGACCTGATTGATCGCCGTGCGCATCTGCACGGGATCTTGTGGATCAAAATGGAACGTAACCCAATTCTGCGGAATACGTTTGAAGCTTTGCAGGCTGGTATTAGTGCGGCGGGTTTCGATGGGCAACAGCCGCACACAGTTGCGGTGTTGGTGATTAGGCTCCCAGTAAATTTCGGTAGGACACATGGTAGTGCGGCCCGGTTGGGACGGCAGCAGCCGGCGATCGCCTTCGGAATAAAGCAGCGCGTTGATCAACTCGGTCTTGCCGCGCGAAAACTCGCCCACACACGCAATAGTAAAAGTATCGCCGCGCAGCAACTGGCGCGCGCGGCTGAGGGTCTTGTGCACCTCGGCACTGACCATGTTGTGGGTCGTCCCCCACTTTTCGAAACGTTGCAGCCGGTCGTCCAGCTGGTGCTTCCAGCGGTTGTAATTCGTCATTTGACGGTGAAGCGCTTTAACATCCATGAGTAGAACCCTTCTAACTAAGCCTGTTTTAAGTATTCGCCAAGGCCGAAATCCAGAGTTACCGCTATCGCCTGAAACTACCTTGATCATTTTGAGAGCAATTAGAACCTAAAAAATGACACCTGAATAGTCCTCCAGGACCCAATGGTTAAACCCAGCGGATCAAAGGCAGCGGATAACGGTAAATGGAGGTCAGCAGAAGTCAGGAGATCAGCGCCGCCGGCGGCAACTGACGCGGACTGCGGATAAGCAGGGTTTTCTGGCGACCCAGCTCGCCCTGGAGAATGGTGATGTCTGAACGCGAAACCTTGAACAATTTACTCAGCCATTTCACCAGGTGGTCGTTGGCTTTGCCATCCACCGGCGGCGCCGTGATACGTAGTTTAAGGCGGGTGCCATGCAGGCCGCAGATCTCATCACTGGCAGCCTTGGGCTGGAGCTGGCAGTGAAGGATCAGATCCTCCCCCTGCCAGCGGTAATGACTGGTAGGCTCAGTCACACCATCAGAGCCCGAGTACTAGGCCCGAGGGCATATTGACCGAGCTAGCAATAGCAGCGATGAGGTAACGGTTGATGACATGCAGGATCATGAAGGCCACGATCGGTGACAGGTCAATTACCCCTAACGGCGGGATGATCTTGCGCAGGGGCGCCATGGCCGGCTCAATGATCTGACGCACCAGTACCAGCGCCGGGTTCTGGCTGAAGGGTGCGATCCAGCTGGCGATAATCACGATGATCAATCCCCAAAAGTAGATGCTCGCGAAGGTGGCCAGCACCCCCACAAACGACCATGCCGCCAGGTTGAATACCCCAATAAAACCATAGCCAGCAACAAAAAAGATGATTTGAATTACCAGCGCCTGAACCAGTAAGCCCAGGACCAGTGAGGCAAAGTCAATTCCATAGAACCCCGGGATTACCTTACGCATCGGCAGCAACAGCGGGTTAGTCGCTTTGGCAATCGTCTGGGAGATGGGATTGTAAAAATCAGCACGAACCAGCTGAAACAGGAAACGCAACAGCACCAGCAACAGATACAGTGACCCAATGGTGCGAATCACATAAATGGCAATCTCAGCCAGGACGGACATAGTTACTCCTCATTGATCGGAAAAGGTATATAGGAAATTATCGCCCGAGTTGCTCAGACAGCTCCAGCGACCGATCGGCACAAGCCTTCATCGCCCGACTGACCATGGTGCGAATACCATCTTCTTCAAAAGACTTTATCGCCTGTTCGGTAGTGCCTTTCGGAGAGGTAACACGGCGGCGCAATTCAGCAACATCCACATCGCTGTTTTTAGCCAGTAAGGCCGCACCCAACGCTGTCTGTAGTGTCAGCTCACTGGCACATTCACGCGAAAGCCCCTGCTCGACAGCGGCATCAATCATGGCTTCCATCATCAGGAAGAAGTAAGCCGGGCCTGAACCTGATACAGCAGTCACCGGATTCAATAAAGATTCATCCTCCAGCCACTGCACAACACCCACGGCACCCAGGATCTGGCTGGCCAACTGACGTTGCGCCGCTGAGGTGTGGGCATTGGCATACAGGCCGGCCGCCCCGGCCTGCACTTGCGACGGTGTGTTGGGCATGGAGCGCACGATGGCCTGATCGGCACCGAGCCACTCACCCATACTTTCCGTGGTGATACCGGCCGCAACGGAAATGATCAACGGCTTGTGATCGAGCGCCGCCTTTAGTTCCTGCGCAACGGTTTTGAGCAGCTGCGGCTTAACTGCCAGGACCACGACATCCGCTTCACGTACCAGGGCAGAGTTATCCGTGCTCACGGCAATCCCAAACTGCGCGCTTACCTTATCCAAGGTTTCCTGCCGAGTTGCACTGGCAGTTATAAGTTTCGCGGGATAACCTTCCGCCACAAGTCCACCAATGATCGCGCGGGCCATGTTGCCCGCGCCGATAAATGCAAGTCTGACATTATTCACAAGATCATCCTGTCGATAAAAAGTATTAACCCTTCGGCGCCCGGGCACCGAAGATATCCGTCCCCACGCGCACAACAGTCGCGCCACTGGCAATGGCCGCCTCCAGATCGCCGGACATCCCAATGGACAGTGTATCCAGCTGGGTTAAACCAGCCTGACGCAAAGACGTCATCACTTCGCGCAAACGCGCAAAGGTGGCGCACTGCTGGCTGAAAACATGGCACGGTGCCGGGATGCTCATCAAGCCGCGCAAGCACAGGTTGGGCAGCTCGTTAACCTGCTCCACCAGGCTCGGCAATTCCGCAAGACTCACCCCGGCCTTGGTCTCTTCGTCATCAATATTCACTTGCACACAGGCCTGTAGTGCTGGCAGTGTAGAAGGTCGCTGAGCACTCAGGCGCTGCGCGGTCTTGAGCCGGTCGATACTGTGAACCCAGTCAAAGTTTTCAGCAATGGCGCGGGTTTTGTTGGATTGGATGGGGCCGATAAAATGCCATTCAATATCTGACAGATGAGCGAGCGCCTGTTTTTTTTCCAGCGCTTCCTGCAGATAGTTTTCACCAAACCGGCGCTGGCCGCACTGCCAGGCCCGCTCGATAGCCTCGGCCGGCTGAGTTTTGCTGACTGCCAGCAAATGAATATCCGCGGGGTCACGATTAGCCCCCTGCGCAGCTTGTTGAATGCGCGCCATGACTTTGGCGAGATTGTCGTCTATCTTGTGCATATCCGTAAGAGAGTGTGCCGCCTGTTGATTAACCACCGGAGCCAGTGCTCCCTGTGCGGCTGAGATAAAAAATAATTGATTGAAATAAGGTAGCAAGCTGTATGGATATTACCGAACTCCTCGCCTTCAGTGCCAAACAAGGCGCGTCTGACTTACACCTTTCCGCCGGTCTACCGCCAATGATCCGCGTCGACGGCGATGTGCGGCGTATCAACCTGCCGCCCATGGAGCACAAGCAGGTACACAGTTTGATCTACGAGATCATGAATGACAAGCAACGTAAGGACTTCGAAGAATTCCTCGAAACCGACTTTTCATTTGAAGTTCCCGGCGTCGCCCGCTTCCGCGTTAACGCCTTTAATCAGAACCGTGGTGCTGGTGCCGTATTCCGGACGATTCCTTCCAAAGTTCTGACAATGGAAGAATTGGGCATGGGTAACGTGTTTCGCGATATCTGCTCAGTACCGCGCGGGCTGGTCCTGGTTACCGGCCCAACCGGTTCAGGCAAATCCACCACCTTGGCGGCGATGATTGACTACATCAACGACAACAAATATGAACACGTACTCACCATCGAAGACCCAATCGAATTCGTTCACGAAAGTAAAAAATGCCTCGTTAACCAGCGGGAAGTACACCGCGATACCCACGGCTTCGCCGAAGCACTTCGTTCTGCTTTGCGGGAAGATCCGGACATCATCCTCGTCGGTGAGATGCGTGACCTTGAAACCATTCGCCTTGCCCTGACTGCGGCGGAAACTGGTCACCTGGTGTTCGGCACCTTGCACACCACCTCAGCAGCTAAAACCATTGACCGTATCGTGGATGTATTCCCGGCCAACGAAAAAGCGATGGTGCGCTCAATGCTGTCAGAGTCCCTGCAGGCGGTTATCTCGCAAACGCTGATGAAGAAAAACGGTGGGGGCCGTGTGGCGGCCCACGAAATCATGCGCGGCACCCCGGCTATCCGTAACCTCATTCGCGAAGACAAAGTCGCGCAGATGTATTCTGCGATTCAGACAGGTGCATCCCTGGGCATGCAGACCATGGATCAATGTCTGGCAGATCTGGTTGCGCGGCGCGTTATCAGCCGCGAAGCCGCCAAGAGCAAGGCAAAAATGCCGGAGAACTTCTAACTTGTTTATCTGCTCTCCAGTGCAGGAGAAAATTGTGGGGTTCATTAATTTTCTCTTGCACTGGGACGCAACTCTAAAGGTAATTCGTTATGGATTTTGATCGTTTGTTAGCCTTGATGGTGGAAAAAGGCGCGTCGGATTTATTTATTACCGCCGGTGTACCACCATCCATCAAATTGCACGGCAAGATCGTTCCCGTTACCGCCACCCCCCTCGCACCGGAAAAAGTTCGCGAACTGGTGCTGAGTGTGATGAATGAAAAACAGCGCAGTGAGTTTCTGGAAAATAAAGAACTGAACTTTGCGGTCAGCGCGCGTGGCATCGGCCGGTTTCGTGCGAGCGCTTTTTATCAGCGCAACCTGGCAGGCATGGTATTGCGCCGCATCGAAACTAACATTCCGCGGATTGATGATCTGGGATTACCGGAAATTATCAAAGAACTGGCGATGACCAAACGTGGCCTGATTATCTTTGTGGGCGCTACCGGTACCGGTAAATCAACATCACTGGCATCAATGATCGGCCACCGCAACCGCAACAGCAAAGGCCATATTATTTCCATTGAAGATCCGATCGAGTTTATTCACCAGCACGAAGGCTGCATCATCACCCAGCGTGAAGTGGGCATTGATACCGAGTCATTTGAAGTTGCCCTGAAAAATACCTTGCGGCAGGCACCCGACGTTATCCTGATTGGTGAGGTGCGCTCGCGGGAAACCATGGACCACGCAATCGCGTTTGCGGAAACCGGCCACCTGTGTTTGTGTACGCTGCACGCCAACAACGCTAACCAGGCCCTGGATCGGATCATTCACTTCTTCCCTGCGGATCGCCACCGCCAGTTGTGGATGGATCTGTCCCTCAACCTGAAAGCTATCGTCGCCCAGCAATTGATTCCGACTCCGGATGGTCAGGGGCGACGCGCGTGTTTGGAAGTATTGATCAACACCCCACTGGCACAGGACATGATTCGTAAAGGTGAAGTGGCAGATCTGAAAGAGCTGATGAAGAAGTCCACCGAGCTGGGGATGCAGACGTTCGACCAGGCGCTTTACGAGCTTTACGATAACGGCGAGATCACCTACGAAGACGCACTGCTTCACGCGGACTCACCCAATGATCTGCGCCTGATGATTAAACTGGGCTCAGAAACCGACGCAACTTATTTATCTCACGCCGCTGATGGCTTATCTATTCAGGATGACGAGACGAATAATCGCGGACGGATGTTTTAGTTTGAATCAGGATGTCGGATTACGCTGCGCTAATCCCACCTACTTGCTAACTCGACTTTAGGAGCTGGATATGGAAGGTTCACGAGGTAGCGGTAAATGGTTTTACTAGCCAGATATGGGATAGGTTTTTACGAGCCAGATGAGGAATGGTTATGTAACCATCCCTCAAGAATTAAACGTGCGGCAATGGAATCAACCGGATTATTTTTGTAATCGCGCGAGCCGCCGCGCTCCATCACTTCACCTTTCGCTGCGAAGCTGGTCAGACGTTCATCGGCCAGCTCGACTTTCACACCAAAGCGTCCATGCAGACGATTCGCAAATTTACGCGCGCGAACACTTAACTCGCTTTCACTGCCGTCCATATTTAACGGCAACCCCACCAGCACCAAGTCCGGTTGCCACTCACGCAACAACTTTTCCACCTGCAGCCAATCAGGTACACCGTCGTTCGCTTTTAAGGGGGATTGTTCAGAGGCGGAATGAGTAAGCGTTTGACCTGAGGCAACGCCAATATTGCGTGTACCATAGTCAAACGCGAGTAGAGTTCTAATCATGAAAAAATTATCGAATCAATTAACAACGCGCAAAATTTTACGCGTGGCCTGCAACACTGGAAATAAGGTTCAAATCAATCCCCAACGGCTGGGCCGCTGCCGCCCAACGTTGCTCATGGGGTGTGTGAAAAATAATATTACTGTCCGCAGGTAACGTAAGCCATGAGTTGGCGGCAACTTCAGCTTCCAGTTGTCCTTCACCCCAACCTGCATAACCCAGCGCAATTAAATATTCTTCTGGCCCCTGGCCTTCAGCGAGCGCTTCAATAATATCCCGCGATGCGGTCAGATTAATGCGCGGTGAAATCTTCAGCGTGGACTGCCACTCTTTTTCACTTGAGTGCAATACAAAGCCGCGTTCTATTTGCACAGGCCCACCGGCAAACACGGCCTGATTGCCAATGCCTGCCTGATCGGTTAACTCCATTTGAACGAAGATGTCACGGATAAACAGCGGCATCGCATTGTTTATCACTATGCCCATGGCTCCTTTTTCTGTGTGTTCACAGATGTAGGTGACTGAATGGGCGAAGGCGGAATCCCGCATGCCGGGCATGGCAATCAGAAAATGATCGCGCAAACTGCCCGCCGTGAGTTCAGAATTGGTGAGATCATCATGTGTTGTCATAATTTCAGTATTGGGGGCTTATTAAACTAATACAAGCTGATCGCAAAAAATTAATCCTGCGCGAGCTCACTCTGCTGAAGTAGACAGGCCCGTTATCTCAAAATTCCACGTACGGATAATCTGCAAGCGATCAGCCTGCTGACGGATCTCCGGTGGGAATGCCGCAAAAGGCGCAGCCAGGCGCACAATCTGGCGCGCAGCATCATCAAAGACACGCTGCCCTGATGACTGTAAAATTTCAATTTCGTGGATGGTGCCATCAGGATTAATGATTACCGACAGGCGCAATTGACCTGTAATGCGCCGATTCAGAGCTTCCTGCGGATAGTTTTTGTTACCCACCTGTTCAATCTTGGTACTCCACTCGTGCAAATACCGAGCATCGAATGATTCCTTAGTGGATACCGAAGTCAGCGTGCGGATACGTGGACGCTTGGCATACTCCTGACGCTGGCGATCCAGCTTGGCCTGCAGACTGGCAATCTCTGTGGTGAAGGTCTGCTCCTGTAAAAGACCATCACGCTCTTGCTGCTCATCCAGAGGCTCTGGATCAGTCTGGACCTGGACCTGGCGCCGACTATCGGACACGGTGCTGATTAGCAGATCATCTTTACGCTCATTGGGTGAGGCAGCCTGGGTTTGCGGCATGGGGCTGACGTCGCGCACTTCCGAATCAGCAAACTCCGCTTGGCGCTCCGTTGTTAGCTGTTTGGCTTCATTTTCCGTACCGCTGGCTTCCTGATTATGCTGCGCGATAAAGTCTGCTTCGTCCGGCGCCTTGGCGGATTTATGAGTCGCAAGAGTAATTTCCAATGTTTGGGATTGATTGGGCTGCTGTAAATTAAAACCAACGCCAAGGATAATCAGCGCATGCACAACGACGGCAAGAAAAAAGGTAAAGCTCAACCGATCACCGGTATCGACGCGAGCTTCTTCCAGCGCCGGGGAGATAGCCGCAGAACTCATCGTACCTGAACACCCCTGGCTGCAAGATAACTGGCGATAGCGTCCATAAAACGAGCCCCAATGCGGGTATCGTAAGCGCTGTCAATTTCCCGAGCGCAAGTCGGACTGGTGACATTAATCTCGGTGAGATAGTCCCCGATCACATCCAGACCCACGAACAAGAGACCTTTGGCCTTCAGGACCGGCGCTACTTGCGCCACAATCCAGTGGTCGCGCTCAGTAAGCGGCTGAGCCACTCCCCTACCGCCTGCTGCCAGGTTCCCCCGGGTCTCGCCCTGAGCCGGAATCCGCGCAAGACAATAAGGCACCGGCTCGCCATCCACTACTAGAATGCGCTTATCCCCCGCGCTGATTTCCGGTATATAGCGCTGGGCCATGGTCAGTTGCGTGCCGTGCTGCGTCAGCGTTTCAAGGATAACCCCGACATTCGGATCATCAGCGCGACAGCGGAAGATGCTGCTACCGCCCATTCCATCCAGAGGCTTGAAAATTACATCTTGATGCTGGCGGTGAAAGTCCCGCAGCTGCTGCGCGTTCCGGCTTACTAACACGGGCGGACAGCATTGAGGAAACTGGGTGGCAAATACTTTTTCGTTGCAGTCACGCAGACTCTGCGGTTTATTCAACACCAGGGCGCCTTGGTTTTCAGCCGCCTCGAGAATATAAGTGCTATATATATATTCATTATCGAAAGGTGGATCCTTGCGCATGAGGATAACGTTGATCTCCCCCAGGGATTTATCTTCCCGCGGGCCAAGCTCATACCAAGTTTCTGCGTTGTCTGCCACAAATAACGCACGGACACTGGCGCGGGCTTCACCTTGTAATAAATAAAGATCGCTTTGTTCCATATAATAAAGATCCCACCCTCGTTCCTGAGCAGCCAAGAGCAAAGCAAGAGTGGTATCTTTGTAGTATTTGATGTTTGCGATGGGGTCCATCACAACGCCGAGGGAGATGGTCATAAAATCTTTTGCACTCATGGCTGGCATTAGATTTGCCGGGAGTCGTTATGCGGACTAAAGTTAAGTCCTTGAAGCTATTAAAGCAAGAGGGCTTAAATACATCCCATAATGTTAAGCTCTAAGGAAACGCAATATTGAATGGATTCTTTATATATTCAAGTAGTTATAGATAAACCTTAAAAACTGTGTTAAAAGTTTGCGTGGCGCTTGTTACGACGGCTTTTCAAGCCGTTCTCCGTGTTTAAAAGAGATAATTAGGTGACACGGATCGCAAGATCTGGCGGTGTCATGACAACGAGATATAAGACAAAGGTCAGAGTTTATGGACGTAAGTTTGGAAAGTCTGAAGGTAATGGTAATTGACGACAGTAAAACCATCCGCCGAACAGCAGAAACCTTGCTTAAGAAAGCAGGTTGTACAGTAGTAACCGCGACAGATGGCTTCGATGCCCTGGCAAAAATCGCTGATACCCGCCCCGATATAATCTTTGTCGATATCATGATGCCTCGTTTGGATGGCTATCAAACCTGCGCCCTGATCAAGAATAACAGCGAATTCAAGACCACACCGGTCATCATGTTATCCAGTAAAGACGGATTGTTTGACAAAGCCAAAGGACGGATTGTCGGTTCCGACCAATATCTCACCAAACCTTTCAGCAAAAGCGAATTGCTCGACGCCATTCAGGCACACGTCAAGCACGCTACCGCTTAGCGAAGAGTGGGCGGATACGTTTAAACCAATGGATTGCTCAATTAGAAGTTCTACTATTTTGGGGTAGCTATGGCCAGAGTATTGATTATCGACGACTCACCGACTGAGACGTATAAATTAACCAGCATGCTGGAAAAGCATGGACACGCGGTACTCACCGCAGAAAATGGCGAAGACGGCATCGCCTTGGCCCAGAAAGAGCAGCCAGACGTTATCCTGATGGATATCGTTATGCCCGGTCTTAACGGCTTCCAGGCGACCCGCCAGCTCTCCAAGCTTCCGGAAACCGCTCATATCCCTGTCATCATTGTGACGACCAAAGATCAACAAACTGATCGCGTATGGGGTATGCGCCAGGGTGCAAAAGATTATCTGGCCAAGCCCATAGAGGCAGATGTATTAATGGCCGCAATTGCCCAGGTGATGCGTTGAGTTTACCGGGATTAATCTGAACGCAAGACCCTCGGAATTTAATAACAAACACACCTGGCCGCCCTATGTTATTTACATACATCTGGTGGCCACCCGGTGAGTAGGGAATAAATCGGTTTATGTCAGAACCACAGGCAGCCTTTCAGGCGCTACTTGATCTCGCACAACGCAGTCGCTCGGCGGCACGCGGCCTGCCGGCGCAAACCGACATCCGCCCCCATTGGAGCGGCATCGGTTTTTCGTTGATGGGCAGTAATTTCGTAGCACCCATGGGTGAAGTCTCCGAGATGCTGGAAGTACCCAGTTACACGCATTTACCCGGTGTCCAACCATGGGTTAAAGGCGTGGCAAACGTACGGGGGCGCCTGCTTCCTATATTTGATATGGCTGTCTTCTTCGGTGACAGACTCATCAGTGGTCGCAAGCAGCGCCGGGTCCTGATCCTGGAAACCGAAAACCTGTACAGCGGTTTGATGGTAGACCAGGTGTTCGGCATGCAGCATTTCCCCATGGATGAATACAGTGAACAGGCTGGCCCCATTGCCAGCAATATTTTGCCGTTTGTAACTGGAAGTTATCTGTTAGGTGGTCAACAGTGGTCGTTGTTTCGACCAGGATTGTTGGCAGAAGATCCGCGTTTCATCAATGCGGCTAAAAATTAGTGGATGCATATCCACATCAAGCTGGAAACGGAATCAATGGTGACGGGGATGTTCTCCGCTGCCGGGGATAAAAAATAAGACGCAGAGTCGGTAGGAGTACGTAAATGAAAACTGAATCCAGAAGCCCTTTTGCGGCAGTCAAGGCGAGCCCGGGAATTTCGATTGCCGTGCTCTTATTGATTGCCTGCTTCGCGGCAATTGCAGTGAGTTACTTCATTGTGCAGAAAGATGCTGATAACGATCAGCGCTACCTGCAACAAGTGGCGGACCTCCGGGCGGAAGCTTACCGACTTACGGCACTCTCCCGGGATGCAACCTCGGGTGATGAGGACGCCTTTGCGGAGTTGAGCGGTGTATTGAATACCATGTCGCAGACCTGGGAATCGTTGCGAGCCAGCGATGAGCGGACCCGCCGCGAACTTAGCAGTGAATTCGCAGCCTACAACGGCATCTGGGGCCGGGTTCGCGACAGCGCTCAAGTCATTATCACCAACAAAGACCTGATCGTCAGCCTCAACAGCGTTGGTAACGACCTGAATGACAACCTGCCCAACCTGCAGGCCCAGCACAACAACATCGTAGAGATTCTGCTGGAAAACAACGCTCCGGCGGACCAGGTTTCCCAAGCACAGATGCAATCCTGGCGTGCCGAGCGTATCGGTCGTAACGTGGATAAGATGCTGCGCGGCGACAGTGATGCGAGCACTGCAGCAGACCAGTTTAACCTCGACGCCAACATCTACGGTCGGGTACTAGCCGCAATGCAACAAGGCGATGCGACCATGCGCATCTCCCGCGTGTCCGATGCCAGTGCGCGGGTGAGCCTGGAGCAGATCTCCGAGATGTTTGCTGGCGTAAACCAGTCAATTCAGCAAATGGTGGAAGGCTCTACCACGTTATTCCAGGCGCGGCAGGCCAGTGATGCCCTGCTTGAAAGCAGCCCCCAGTTGCTTCAAGCCCTGGCGGCCATCGCGGACAAAATTTCTGTCCAGGCCTCCGCCCGTCCCGTCAACAATCAACTTATTTTGATTCTCGCAGCACTGGCTGTTCTTTGTGCGGCGTTCATCGGTATTACCCTGTTCCGCAACACCCGTCGCCGCCTGGTGTACACCGCTGAAACCAACGAACGTAACCAGACGGCGATTCTGCGTCTGCTGGACGAACTGGCCGACCTCGCGGACGGTGACTTAACGACCACTGCCACCGTAACCGAAGACTTCACCGGTGCGATTGCGGACTCTATTAACTTCACCATCGACCAGCTGCGTATTCTGGTAGCGCGAATCAACGAAACGGCGGTAAACGTATCCGCCGCTGCACAGGAAACCCAGCAGACTGCTTTGCACCTCGCTGAAGCGTCCGAACACCAGGCACAGGAAATCGCCGGTGCTTCTGCTGCGGTAAACGAAATGGCCGTAACCATTGACCAGGTATCTGCCAACGCTGCCGAATCAGCCGCGGTAGCGGAGCGCGCGGTATCCATCGCGGGTAACGGTGCGAAAGTGGTACAGAATACTATCCACGGGATGGATACCATCCGTGAGCAGATCCAGGACACGTCCAAGCGTATTAAACGCCTCGGTGAATCTTCGCAGGAGATTGGTGACATCGTTAGCTTGATTAACGACATTGCGGACCAGACCAACATCCTCGCACTTAACGCAGCGATCCAGGCATCTATGGCCGGTGACGCGGGCCGCGGCTTCGCGGTGGTAGCGGACGAGGTTCAACGCCTTGCAGAACGTTCTGCAGCAGCAACCAAGCAGATCGAAGCGCTGGTAAAAACCATTCAGAACGATACCAACGAAGCAGTAATTTCGATGGAACAAACCACCTCTGAAGTGGTTCGCGGTGCGCGCCTCGCACAGGATGCGGGTGTGGCACTGGAAGAAATTGAAAACGTATCCGGCAACCTGGCGGAACTGATCCAGAACATTTCTAACGCTGCACGTCAGCAGGCGTCATCTGCGGGCCATATCTCCAATACGATGAACGTTATTCAGGAAATTACCACTCAGACATCTGCTGGTACCTCCGCAACCGCCCAGTCGATCGGTAATCTCGCCGAGATGGCTTTGGATCTGCGAGAATCGGTGGCCGGCTTCAAGCTGCCAGAAGAAGATGTCATCCTCGATCCGCGTCATGCTCAAGCGCCGGAACCAGACACACAGGCGATTGATTACGATACCGAAATTATCGATCTGGATGATGAGGTTTTGCCCGGTGATGAAGATGACTTTTCTCACGTAGCGGCGAAGGCATGAGTTCATCAATTACCGTCTCGGTAATTGATTTGCGGGTGTAGATATGACGTGGTCACTGAGAAAATTACCGACGCTCTCCGACAGGCAGTTTGCTCAGTGGAGTACGCTGCTGGAAGAGCGCACGGGCATCCATCTGGTGCGTCAGCAGCGCACCTTGCTGGAGTCGCAGGTCTCCATTCGCATGCGCGAGCTGGGCCTGGAGGATTACGACCGCTATTACGTTGAGGTCACTCACGGCGTATCCGGGATGATGGAATGGTCAACGCTGGTTGATCGGATTGCGGTGAAGGAAACCAGTTTTTTCCGTCACCGTCCATCTTTGGAATATGTCCGTCGTTATCTGCAAAACAAGATCAACAACCAGCAGTTGCCGGGCAGCTTTGACGTCTGGAGTATCGGTTGTGCAACCGGTGAAGAAGCTTACTCGCTGGCAATGGTGATCAATGACTGTTTTGAATTAGCCGCTTTAAATCCTTATTACGGCATCACTGCGGTGGATATCAGTACTACTGCGTTGGCTAAAGCACGGGAAGCACGCTATCCGGCGCGTAAACTAGAAGAAGTTAAGCCGGAAGAAGTCCGGCGCTATCTTCACCACTGCGACGACGGCAGCTATGAAGTGGTCAGCAAATTGCGCGAGCGCGTTTGTTTTACCCAAGGCAACATTGTTCGCCCCGACTGCATGCCGCAAGTCAAAGTGGATGTCATATTTTGTCAAAATCTATTGGTTTATTTTCGCCGCTGGTTGCGGCGGGATATCCTGAATGCTTTGGTCGACCGACTTAAACCCGGTGGCTTATTGATTATTGGTTTGGGTGAAGCGGTTGATTGGGAGCACCCCAAAATGCACCGCGTCTCTGTAGACGACGTCCAAGCATATCTACGCGATGAGCGAGAAGAACAATGAGGAATGCTCCACATGGCAGATAATCGCAATTTTGCCGCGTTGGATTGGCTTATCCACGAAATTGGCGAGACGCTGAAAGAAGCTCGTCAATCGCTCGAAGCCTTTGTTGAGAATCCAAAAGATACCGCGCGTATCCGTTTCTGCCTGACGCATATTCATCAGGTGCACGGCAGCCTGCAGATGGTGGAATTTTACGGCGCCGCCATGCTTGCCGAAGAGATGGAAAAACTGACCCAGGCAATGATCAACAATACTGTGGCCAGTCCTGCCGAAGCGCAGGAAGTGCTTATGCGCGCTATTCTGCAATTCCCGGTTTATCTGGATCAGGTCAAATCCACCCGCCGCGATAACCCGCTGGTAGTCCTGCCTTTACTCAATGACCTGCGCGCAGTGCGCGGGGAAAGTTTGCTGACCGACACCAAATTATTTGTTCCGAATCTTGCACCGGCCAAACGCATCAGCGGTGTACGGCTGCCTGTCACCCAGGACAACCAACAGTTTCAGGAAATGGTGAAAAAGCTGCGGCAGATGTATCAATACTCTGCTGCCGGTTTTATCCGCGGTGTCAATCCAGACGAAAACCTGAGCTATCTGCAGAAAGTGTTTGCCCGACTGCACAAACTTACGCAGGGTACAGCACGTGCACCGCTGTGGGACATCTGTCTGGCCCTGGCTGAAGCACTGCAGATCGACGCAATCGAAATCAGTGTGTCCATCAAAAACCTGCTGCGCCAGCTTGATAAAGAAATCAAGGTACTCGCGGTTCATGGCATTAAAGCGCTGGACGCATTTACGCAGGATGAGCTGATTAAAAACCTGCTCTACTACGTCGCCCGCTCCGGCAAACATGCGCCGGGCTTTCCGCCTAACTCCCATTTGCAACGCATCTATGAGGGCTATCAGCTAGAAGCGGCGCTCGTGGAGGGCAAGGAAGTCGGGGATGAGGCACAGCACATGCTTTCAGCTCCCGATCCGGAAGCCATGCGCTCCGTAGTGGAAGCCTTAAAGAGCGAGCTGGATGTCATCAAGCATGCGCTGGATGTGTGTCTGTCCGGTGGCGACACTCAGAGCGCATTGAGAGAGGCACTGCCAGTCATTAAACGCGTAGCTGACACCATGGCAGTGCTCGGCATCGGCGAGTTACGCAAGCAGGTGCTTGAACAGGGCGCCGTATTTGAAATGGTGGTTGATGCTAACAGTGAGCTGAGCCAGGAGCAGCTAATGGCGGTAGCCGGAAAGGTTATCGAAATTGAAGATGCCTTGGATAACCTCGCTTCGCAGTCCAATCAAGGCAACCGTGAAGATGCAGATATCACGCTCAATCGTGCCAAAGAATCTGTTTTACGGGAATCACGCAACGGATTAGAGCACGCTAAAGACGCCATCATCGAATACATCGCTTCACAATGGGATCGCGCGCATTTACAGGCCGTACCTGAGACGCTGCGGGAAATTCGCGGCGGCCTCGAAATCATGCCGCTGCCCCGTCCGGCGCGTATCCTGGGCGCCTGTGCGCGGTACATTGAAGAACAGCTGCTCCAGCAGCAAGAAGCACCGCAATGGAACAACCTCGACACTCTCGCCGACGCCATCACCAGTGTTGAATATTATCTGGAGCGTTTAAGCAGCGGTGCCCGCAAAGAAGAAAACGATCTGCTGTTAAGTGTGGCGGAAGAAAGCGTAGCCTCGCTGGGTTATGCAGTGGCCAAGATGCCTCGCCCTGAACAGAAGGCGTTCACCGAAGAAGAATCACAAGCACTGGCACTGGCCGCTGAGCCAGTGGAATCATTATCCGAGCGTACGACTCCCGATTCCGTTGCGGATATCACGCAGGAAAGCGATGAAGACACAGCTGCATTACTTGCCGCGTATCAAGCTGCGCTGGATGAGAATGACGATACTGAATCCGTACCGGTCACCTTAGAGGAACCCGCCCAGCCCGTTGAAGCGGAAGAAATCACGCTGAACGAATGGGTCTTACCTGAAGAAACTGTCGAAGAATCCGCGCCGGAATCTGTAGCTGAAGAAGCCATCAGTTATTCTTCTACCGCTGAAGATATTGCCGACGATGAGGATGACGATATTGATGATGAGATCATCGACATCTTCGTTGAAGAAGCCGGTGAAGTTACCCAGACCATTGGCGAATATTTCCCGCACTGGGCGCAAAATTTTGATGATTCGGATTCATTGACTGAATTCCGGCGCGCGTTCCACACGCTGAAAGGCAGCGGCCGCATGGTCGGTGCAAATGACATTGGCGAACTCGCCTGGTCCATCGAAAATATGCTGAACCGCATCATCGATGGCACTGTCACTCCGTCCGAAGCCCACGTCGCCATCATTGAAAAAGTGCGCCTGCTGTTGCCGGGGATGATCAATGCATTCGCCTTGCACCAGCCCAACCCGGAACCCGAATTAACGGCTGCCTATCAAGCCCAGGCAGAAGCCCTGGCTAAAGGAATGATTCCCTCTGCGATGATGGATGCACCACCGGCCATTGCCGACGCTCCACCGACGCTCGATGCAGTCGAAGCGCCTGAAGCTGAAGAAGACCTTCCCAGTGACGAGATTGTTCTAGAAACCCTCACTGATATTGAGCCAGAAAACGTCGAGCTGCCAGAAGCAGAAGAAATCACCTACGCCAGCTTCATCGATGCAACCACCGATGAAGATAGTGTCGAGCCTCACACAGAAGATGAAGAAGTTATTGATTACGAGGCTCTCACTGTTCCCGGAACCAACGCACTGGATGGATATTTAATTGAGGAAGAAGGCAGTGATGCCGATGATCCGGATATCCAGTTGTGGGACATTTTTGGTGCGGAAGCATTAACCCACCTGGAAGTTGTGCAGAATTATATTCAACGCATGGAAGAACAGGCACCCTTCTATGATCCGCCCAGTGAACACATGCAACGTGCATTGCACACGTTAAAAGGCAGCGCGCACATGGCGGAAATCGTGCCCGTTGCCGAACTGGCTACACCGCTGGAAAAATTTGTCAAAGAGCTGCGCAGTTATCAGGTCAACATCAATGACGATATCCTGCAGTTACTGCGCGACACCGTCAGCTATACGCACATTGCGCTGGACAATATCCAGAACAACGAACCGGTTGAAATTCCGCGTCTGCAACAATTCCTCGCCCGCGTGCATGAGCTGCGGGAAATTCATGTTGCTCCTCTGGCACGCCAGCAGGAAGCCGATGCGAATGGCAAACGTCCGATAGATCCAGAGCTGCTTGCCATCTTTATGGCCGAGGAGATGAACCTCCTGCTTAATGCCGATCAAATCATCGAGCAGTGGCGGCAGACACCGGACAATCTGCAACAATTAAATCCCTTGATTGCCGAACTGCGCAATTTAACTCATGGGGCTGCGCACGCATATCTGCCGCCCATGGCGACGCTCGGCGAAAAACTTCAGGCGGTTTACCAACGCATCACCAGCGGGGAATTAACCTGCAGTGATGATGTGTGTGCGACACTGAACGCGGCCCACCTGTCACTACTCGATATGGTCGATGCTGTGGCAGCAGGCCAGAACCTGGGTGATATTCCACCGCATATTAACGATGCACTCGATAATCTGTCCGGCTCCGCCCCGTCCTTCATTGCCGAAGCAGATGTAGAA
>CAYUVQ010000009.1:49946-66880 GCA_964448175.1 uncultured Cellvibrionaceae bacterium
GCAGAAGCAGAAGCAGAAGCAGAAGCAGAAGCAGAAGCAGAAGCAGAAGCAGAAGCAGAAGAGGATGTGGTCTTCTCGTTTGATGTGCAAGAAAAACCTGCACAAGATGAGGATTTTGATCCGGAAATTGTAGAAATTTTTATCGAAGAAGCCAGCGAGCTGCTGGAGGATATCGAACGCGCCCTGCACGATTGGCAAGAAGATTGGAGCAACACCGAACCCGCTGAAGATCTAAAGCGCAGCCTGCATACCTTTAAAGGCGGTGCGCGCCTGGCTGGGTTAATGGATATCGGCGACGTGTCTCACGACTTCGAAACCGTTCTGATTGAGATGAACGCCGATGCGGAAATCGATCAGAACTTCTTCAAGAAACTCAACAGCTATCAAGACCGGTTACACCTATTGGTTGATCGCGCACGCGCTCAGCTGGCGGGAGAGGTTCTTCCGCCGCTGGAAGATGGTGTGATGCCTGCGCCCAGAACATTCGAAGCAGAGGATGTCACCTCGACACCATCGGTCAGTTTGCCCGAGGACAACACCGAGCAGCGGGCTGCTCCGGTTACGCCCGTGCCCCCCAGTGAGAGCCATCCGTTCGTTGATAGCTCTAAAGTCATTCCTTTTACGCCGAAACCCAAGCCGACACCTACAGCCCCGACTCTGCCGGCGGTAGACCTGCCAGGTATGCGCTCCAGCCCAAGCGGCGGCGCTGCACCGGCACCGATTCAACACCTGGCGACCCGCCGTACCGGGCCGCAGGAAGTGGTCAAGGTGTCCGCCGAGCTGCTGGAAGAATTGGTTAACCTTGCAGGGGAAACCTCCATTAGCCGTGGTCGGATGGAGCAGCAGGTCAGCGATCTCAGCGGTGCGATTGAGGAGATGGATTCCACAATTCAGCGTTTGCAGGAACAGCTCCGTCGCCTCGATATTGAAACCGAAGCCCAGGTGCTCTTCCGTCAGGAACAGATGTCCGCCCACGAAGATTTCGATCCTCTGGAGATGGACCGTTATTCTCAGTTGCAGCAATTGTCGCGCTCACTGATCGAATCCGCGTCTGACCTGATGGACCTGAAGTTCACCTTGGCGGACAAAACCCGCGATACCGAAACACTGTTGCTGCAGCAGTCCCGTATTAACACGGACCTGCAGGAAGGCCTGATGCGTTCGCGCATGGTGCCCTTCTCACGACTGGTTCCGCGCCTGCGTCGCATCGTGCGGCAGGCCGCCACTGAACTGGGCAAAGAAGTTGAGTTTGAGCTGGACAACGTCGAAGGTGAGTTGGACCGTACCGTTCTGGAACGCATGGTGGCACCACTGGAGCACATGCTGCGTAACGCGGTGGACCACGGCATCGAAACTGTCGAGGAGCGCGTTAATGCTGGCAAGCCAGCCAGTGGGCGGATTGTATTGAGCCTGGGTCGTGAAGGTGGCGACGTCATGCTGCGCCTCACAGATGATGGCCGCGGTATCAACCTGCAGCGCGTGCGCGAAAAAGCCCTTGAACGCGGCTTGATGAGTGAAGATGCACAGCTGAGCGATCAGGATGTGATCCAGTTTATCCTGCATGCCGGTTTCAGTACTGCCGATAAAGTCACTCAGATTTCCGGCCGTGGTGTGGGCATGGACGTGGTGCACTCAGAGATCAAACAGCTCGGCGGGGCGATGTTTATTGAGTCCACCTGGGGCCAGGGTACTGAGTTCATCGTGCGCCTGCCGTTTACCGTATCGGTTAACCGAGCCCTGATGGTGCAGATTGGTGATGACCTCTACGCGATCCCGCTGAATACCATTGAAGGTATCGTCCGCGTCAGCCCATTTGAGCTAGAACATTATTATCAGGATGAGCAAGCCCGCTTCGAATATGCCGGGGAAAATTATCTGGTGCGCTATCTGGGCACCATGCTCGACAGCATGGCTCAGCCCAAACTGGACGGCCAATCCCTGCCTCTGCCTGTCGTTCTTGTTCGCAGTGCCGAGAATACCGTAGCGCTGCAGGTGGACCGTCTGCTGGGCAGCCGCGAGATTGTGGTGAAAACCCTCGGCGTACAGTTCAGTGCCGTGCGTGGGGTTTCCGGCGCAACGGTAATGGGTGACGGCAGTGTGGTGGTGATTCTCGATCTGCACGCCCTGATTCGTGAACAGTTGGCGCTCGGGCTGGGCAAATCCCTGCTGTTGGAACCGCTCAATACGGCATCCGCGAAGAAAGAAGAGCAAACCGAACAAACCGTCATGGTGGTGGATGACTCGGTAACCGTACGTAAGGTAACCAGTCGTTTCCTCGAGCGCGAAGGTTTCAACGTGGTCACCGCTAAAGATGGTGCGGAAGCGCTGTTGCTGCTGCAGGATCATATCCCTGACGTGATGCTGCTCGACATCGAGATGCCCCGCATGGACGGCTTTGAAGTGGCCAAAAATATTCGCACCAGCTCGCGTCTGAAGGATATTCCGATCATCATGATCACCTCACGCACCGGTGATAAACACCGTGAGCGCGCTTTCAGTCTGGGTGTAAATAAATATATGGGCAAACCCTATCAGGAGGATTTGCTGTTGAATAACATCAACGAACTTTTGGGTAAACCGGCGAGATAACCGTGTGTGCTCTGCGCGTCGGCATACTGGTGGATTCTGCGCTCAAGCAGCACCATCTCACCAGTCTGGTTGCCCAGGCGGGACATCAGGTTGCCTGCATTACCCATCTGATGAATGTCGGCTGCACCCGGCCGGAGGCGCCGCCCGACGCCTGGATAGTTGATATTGCGGAAGACTATTCCTCCGATGGTGAACAAGGCGAGCCACCGGAGCATGCCCAATTTGTGGAAGACCTTCTGGCCAGTGTCACCATCCCGGTAATCCTCAGTGACAGCAGCGAGTTCACCGAAGGCGGCGAAGAACATCGGGCCTGGTTACGCCGGATGACTCAACGCCTGCAGCGCCTGAGCGGTGATATCAACCTGCAACAGGCCGAGCGGGCGTCCCACCTGTGGATATTGGCCGCCTCGACGGGTGGCCCGGCAGCGGTGAAAGACTTTATCACCCACCTGCCGGCGGAACTGGGGATGGCATTTTTGTATGTGCAGCATATTGATGCTCACTACTCGACAACCCTGCTGCGCATGATGAGCGGTGCCGGACATTACCCCGCTACCCTCGCCTGCCAGGGCGCCGTTCTGCGGTCGAATGGCCTTACCCTGATCAGTGCCGAGCGAAAGGTGGATATTCTGGAAAATGGCACCCTGCTGGTAAGCGAGAAACCCTGGAGCGGCTACTATGCCCCCTCCATTGATCAGGTTGTGGCCAATGTGGCCAGGATCTACCGGGGGCGCAGTGGCTTAATTGTGTTTACCGGGATGGGCGACGATGGCGCAGCCAGCGCCCGACTGATCAAACAGCAGGGCGGTCAGGTTTGGGTGCAATCACCCATAAGCTGCACCAGCTCATCCATGCCGGAAGCGGCGCTGGCGACCGATTGTGTCAGCTTCAGCGGAACACCCAAGGAATTAGCGCAACAGCTGGCGCTATACAGCCGGCAAGATCAGGATTATCGCTCCGTTAAACTTTCAACCCTTTGAAGGAAAGCGCTCCTATGAGAGCTCCACAACGTCTTGAGAAAAAAATTCAGGAAATCGCCAGCCTGCTGGTGCCTCTGCACGACTGTCTGTTGCTGCTGCCCAACGTGTCAGTAGCGGAAATTGTCCCCATCTCCCAGGTCTCTCCTGTCGAAGGGGCACCAGACTGGTATCTGGGGACGTGCATCTGGCGCGAACAAAAAGTCCCGGTTCTTTCTTATGAGGCGCTCAATGGGGAGCCCAAAGCCGGCTTCAGCAGTCGTGCACGATTTGCGGTACTTAACAGTACCGGGATCAGCGATGAGTTACCGTTTATCGCCATCGTCACCCAAGGGTTGCCGCGCCTGGCTCGGGTCAATGAAGAAGAGATTCGGGAGCGCGAAGGCGATAAGAAACCTTTCGAGTTGATGTATGTCTCATGGGCCGGTGAGGATGCTGTTATTCCTGACGTCAGCCGTATAGAGCAAACGCTGCTCGACTATCGCGCGAGCACGGGACTTTAGCGACTACGGCAGCCTGCCCCCTTATTAACAAACGGATTAGGAACTCATGTCGATCTTCAGGTTTTCAGGAAAAAAGCTGCCCCTCGCCACTCTTTTGTTCGCCAGCTTGATCAGCCTCCAGGGCTGCGGCGGTTCTCGCGATGAACCGTTTGACCCAGGTGATGGCAACGATGATGACGATAATGTTGATGTGGTCACCGTTGCCGTTGATCTCTTGACCATAGGGAACGAACCTACCCGGCCGGAAGATGACAATAAGCGTTTACAGGCCATGAACAGCTATGACGAGTTCTTTCTGGTTTGGGACAAATATACAGATGAAAACATTGAGTCGCCGAATTTCAATGAGGGGCAAGCCATCCTGATTGATGCGGGAGTGATTGATAACAATCCGTGTGCAGACAAATTGACGTTCCGCCGCGCCAGCGCGCAGGAAGAAAACGGTAGCGTGGTGAAGGTCACTATTGAATACGAAGATTACGCTGAGAGAACCGGCGCTGACTGTAACGATACTGCTCAAACCACGCGCCCTTTCCGTTTTATGTTTGTCCGAAGCACCAAAAAGCTGATCTTTTCCGAAAAGATTCAATGGTCTTCATCAAGCTCAAGCTCAAGTTCGTCATCTTCGTCTTCCTCCTCGTCATCCTCGGTGATGCCGACGTTTTAGAAATCGCCCCAGCGGTACTGCACCAGACTGATCGCCGCGATGGGCGCAGTCTCGGTGCGCAGCACGCGCGGACCCAGTGTGAGCGGCGCAAATTCTTTTGCCACGGCCTGCTCAATTTCCTTGTCCGACAAGCCTCCCTCCGGACCTATCAGCAACGCAACGCTGGCGATCTCCTGCTCCTCTGGTAAACCGCGACTGTCACGGTGATGCAAGACAAATTTTTGTTGCGCCTCAACGCTTTCCAACCAGTCGTTCAGCATCAGCGGCTCACGGAGCACCGGCAGAATATTACGCTGACACTGCTCACAAGCGCTGATCAGAATCTGCTGCCAGTGCTGTATTTTTTTCTCCTGTCGCTCGCCCGTTAATTTAACTTCCGTCCGCTCGGTCAACAGCGGGGTTATATGGGTTACGCCCAGCTCTGTTGCCTTTTGTAGAACCCAGTCCATCCGCTCACCGCGCGACACGCCGATCGCCAGCTCCAGCTGCAACGGCGACTGACGATTATCCGCCGTAAATTCGCCCACATTTACCGTCACTTGTTTTTTATTTATGTGCGTAATCTGCGCCTTAAATTCGCCACCGCTTCCATTGAATAACACCAGCTCACGCCCCGGCTGCATACGCAGAACCTTGCCCAAATAGTGCGCGGCAGCTTCTTCCAGCTCTACCGATTGGAAGGAAGTTAAGGATTGGGTTGTGAAAATTCGGGGTACGCGCATGGCAACAATGACTCGATCTTTATTGAGAAATACGCTGTTTAACAGCACAGCGCGCGAATTGTAGTAAAGTGGCCGGATAATCAACAGCAATAATCAGCTATGGATATCCTGACCCACACGTTACTGGGGGCAGTCGCCGCCCAATCAATCAGCCAACGCCACCATCTACGCGCTGCCAGTGCCGTCGGTGCTATCGCCGCGTCGCTGCCGGATCTGGATGTGCTGATTCGCAGCGCTGATGATGTTCTGATGACGCTTACTTATCATCGTCATTTCAGCCATTCGTTATTTTTTGCACCTTTCGGCGCTTTGCTGGCAAGCGTGATCCTGTGGCCGTTGTTTCGTCGTCATCTGAGCATGCAGCGCCTTTATGGGTACACGTTAATCGGTTATGGCTCGGCGTGTCTGCTTGATGTCTGTACCAGCTATGGCACCCATCTGCTGTGGCCTCTAAGTACTAAACCTTTTTCCCTGAGTATCATTGCCGTGGTGGATCCTGTTTTCAGCCTGCTGCTTGTGCTAGCCGCCACGGGTACCTTTTATACACGCAAACACTTGTGGTGCTGGTTGGGTTTGGGTAGTGCGGTTCTGTATCTGGCGCTGGGTGCCGTACAACACCAGCGTGCTTACGCGGCGGCCGAAGCGCTGGCGATGCAACGCGACGTTATGCCCTCACGCATCATCATCAAACCAACTCTTGCCAATTTAATACTGTGGCGCGCAATCACGGTAGAAGGTGAAGAAGCTCGCGCTGACGCTGTGCGTATTGGATTCAATCCTGAACCTGTCATCTATCCCGGCATGCCTGTTCAGCTCGTCTCCCCCACCACGTGGAAAAGTTTATCGCCAGGCTCCCGCACCTACCGCGACCTGAACCGTTTTTATCATCTCACTGACGGCATGCTGGTGGAGCATCCACACCACGAAAATTTTATCGGCGACCTGCGCTACGCAATGATGCCCACGGGGGTAGAACCTATCTGGGGCATCCGCATTGATCCGCAGAATCCTGATGCGCCGCCAGCCTTTGTGGTGGAAAGAGAGTTTACCTCCAAGATGCGGGAAAAATTGATAGCGATGTTGAAAGGCGAAACCCGGGCAGAAAGTTCTCAGGAATAAATGTTATCCGCCGCTAAGCGTAAAAGCGCAGCCACTGAGATTGCATCGGTGATCTCACCGTTTTTAGCCATAGCGATGGCGTCACACAGAGGCAGTTTTTTTATTTCAATATCTTCAGTAGCCTCGAGGTTCTGGTGACCGGGGGAAAGCGTGCGCGCAACGTACACCTCGGCTGTTTCATCAGTCACTGAATTCGATAAATGCATGCGCATCAGAAACTCCCATTCCCCCGCAAGCAAGCCAACTTCTTCTTCCAGTTCCCGTTGCGCCGCGGCCAGAGGTTCTTCATCGACGGGGCAACCGCCTTCCGGAATTTCCCAGGTGTACTGGTTCAACGTATACCGGCTCTGCCTGACCAGCCAGGTGTTTCCTTCATCATCAATAGGAACGACGCCTACTGCGGTATTTTTAAAATGCACCACGCCATATATCCCCGGCGTTTCGCGCGGCGTAATTACTTCATCGTGCGATACTTTAATCCAGGGATTTTCGTATACAGTTGCAGAAGACTTGACTCGCCACCCACCAACTCTGGTCGCAAGAATTTTTTCGTCGGACATGATGCGCCTCTTAATAATTGCTCTTTAACATCCACGCCCGCGGATTGTGGGTAAACCCGAGCTTGGGATAATAATCATTGGCTTTAGGCGCAGCGAGTAAAACAATCATGCACTCTGGCTCGACCCGATTCTGTGTTTCTACAATTAATTGTTTGCCGATACCCTGATGTTGATAATCCACATCAACCGCGAGATCAGCAAGATAAGTGACGTAGGTGAAATCTGTGAGAGATCGTGCGATGCCAACTAATCGCTGCCCATCCCAGGCAGTGATAAGTAAATTTGCGTTCTTCAGCATGCCTGCAAAAATATCGGGGCGATCAACGGGGCGTCGCTCGCCTAGGGTAGATTTCTGATAAAGCGCTATGGCTTCTTCCGGTGTAAGTACTGCATCGTCCCGATAAATAATTGACATGATAAAGAGGCCTGATAATCAACAGGACTCTATCATAGCGTGTTGGCATTAAAGGGGAAACGGCGGGATATCCACTATCTTTCAAACTTTGTTTTCACGTTATCTCGACAGTTTTCGCGAGCCTCACCGCTTACACTTTCACATTTTTCCAGCGCTAATTGATAATCCGCCTCGCTGACTTCTTCCAGCGCTTCCTGCTGTGCCTCTCTAACCTTTTGATTTGCTTTTGCCAGGCTGACACTTTGTTGATGCTCCAGCCGGGCGCGCTTAATACAGATATCTTTATCATTCCCCGTCTGAACCGCACACTTTGTTTCGGCCACCTCCAGGGCGGCATCAGCATAACTGATGAGCGCTTTAGTTTTGGCTTCCGGAGTATCTTTTTCGGCAGCCTCTGCATCAGCTTCCTGTCGTTTTCGTTCCGCCTTTGCTTCTGCAATACAAACATCCTGCGCATGCCCATCCAACGTATCACACAATTTTCGTGCGACAAGATACTCTTTTTCAGCGCGCTGCATGGCCGCTTCATACGGAGGTGATGAAGAAAAAGGTACAGCAAAAGCCTGAGTTTTTAGCAACAACAAAAAGAAAACTGCCGCGCTTCTACACCAAAAATTTTTCATTTACATCAGTCCTTTCTAATCGGCGAATCCTGTTTTTGAATTTACAAAACAGGAGCGCACATAGCTTGCGCGCACGCCTGCGCTGATTCAGTACGTTTACAAACATTAAACGGAGGTGGCGCCAACAATGAACAGAAATTCAGGCAGGAATTGGGAATGAAGAAAATCAATGGAAGCGATGTGGTTCTAATTGCACAGAACCCAGGTGTTTACCGAGCATCATCACGCGACCGGCATAACGATCTTCGCCTGTGACGGTAAACTCAAAATAAAATGCGCGCCAGAAACGAAATTGTCCACGATTGTCACGCTTAAACCACAAGCGGCGCAAATGAACATTTTGGTCGAGCATCTGTACTTGCATCTCTGCACAGTGACGCTGCGCCGCACTGAACGCCATTTCTTTTATCTTCAAGGCATTGAACCAGTAATAAATAGCCATACCGAACAGGATGAGCCAGAAGAGGGCCTTGAGATCAAACATGAGCGCTTAATATAGAAGGAGCTGAGAGCGTCATCGCTTCAGCAAAAAAAGGAGGAATTACACCTGTGACTAACGTCAAAGATGTGGATTAAGGGGATGGCTTAAAAACCTCATCCCCTTGAAACATAACCGCTCTTAAAGAGGAGTTACGTTCTCCGCCTGCGGACCTTTTTGACCTTGAGTCACTTCGAAAGTCACTTTTTGACCTTCTTTGAGCGTTCTGCGGCCAGTGCCGTTGATAGCACGGAAATGAACAAACACGTCTGCACCACCTTCACGCTCAATAAAACCGTAACCTTTGTCGTCGTTAAACCATTTAACAACACCAGAGACCAGATCTGACATACTTTCCTCGTCTTGCATTAAAAAGCCAGCGCTGCTGACCAAACATTAAAACCGACTTTATTAAAAGCCAGGGTGAAATAGCTTATTAATAAAGCTATTGCTAAGGTCGTGGTGCGTACCAAGAGGTCGAGCAAACGGAGGAATCCTCGCAAAAGCTTTAGTCTTTGGACGAATCTCAATCTGTAGCAGTTCAAAATTAAAGCACTTCGCCTATGCGAGTTCAAGAGATTATGGATGAATTTAAACAATATTCGACGTTTTTTATAATTGAAATCAAATGCGCTCTGGACAACTAACCTGGACCGCTTTCGTTTTCATTATTTGCTTTGGTCTGTTTGCCCAAGGTTTCATGCAGATAGATTGCCAGGCCTATAACAAGAAAGCCCAGCACCATTACCCATCGTTTAACACTGTCAAATTCGTAACCCAGTTTTGCCAGCTGGTAACACGCCAGTGCCCAGGCCGCGCAAGCAAAATATGCCCAACGCTGTTGACGGTTAACGCCGTACAGGATCACCGCAGTAACTGCCGCCCAGAAGACGCCGTAAAAATTACCGAAGCTTAAAAAACCCAGCAGCGAAACCAGCAGGATCAACTGCAATAAAACATTTAATGTCTTTGTAACTATTGTCACTTGCGCCATGATCAATACCAATAAAATTTCAGTGTTACCAATCTACACCATTTGCACGTTTCGTTCTCAGGCTCCGGTAAAACGCACCGGCAAGGTGCGCCGCTGTTGCGAACTCAGCAGCCCAAGTTCCAACAACTGCAACGCCTGTAATGCTTGTTGCGGCGAACTCAACAAAGCTTCATTCTCACAAAGATGCGCATGGATATTCCGATAGAAATCCTGATAGTCGCCAGGCTGGGTGGGGTATGTTTGTCGACCGGCATCATTGTGCAAGATTCCCCATTCAGCCTCAGCTTCGTCCGCCCATCCGTTAAACGTTGGCGAAATACCCGCCAACAAACGTGACTCTTGAACATCCTGTTGCTGTTTGATGTATGAACCCTGTTCGCCGTGAATCACATAAGCAGGTGCCGGTTCGCGAGCGAGTAATGAGCCTTTAAGCGAGACATGAAAGTCAGCGTAGTCCAGACGCACATCAAAGTAATCGTTCACCTGACTTGCCTGACGTTGACTGCGCAGATCAGCGGTCAGGAAATGCGGCACCCCGAACAACAATAAAGATTCATCCAACAGATGAATCCCCATGTCATAAAACAATCCCGCTCCCGGATTCATTTCCTCTTTCCATTTTTTCGGTCCGGGTTGCGGCCGGTATCGTTCCACATTTATGGCAACACTTCGCAAATTACCCACTGCGGATTCTGCCAACAGTTTGCGCGCGGTGCGGTAGCCGGAAGCAAAGCGACGGTTGTGGTACACCGACAGCATCAGCCCCTGTTGTTGCGCCAGCCTAACCAGCGTTTCACCCTCTGCCACGGTAGGCGTAAAAGGTTTTTCCACGATAACGTGTTTGCCCGCCAATAGTGCCGCTTCGGTCATACTGAAGTGCAATGTATTAGGTGTGTTAACCACAACAAGGTCGATGGACGCATCTTTTAGAATGTCATCGTAATGGCGTACAACTTCGACGGCCGGACAATGGGCGAGCGAATCATTACGCGAGCGCTCCAGGATCTTAACCAGTTCAAAGTCGGGATTGGCCTGAATAAACGGTGCGTGAAACAAACGGCCCGACATACCGAAGGCAGCCAGCGCGACGCGCAAAGGATGGGACATAAACAGATCCGTTAGCAATGAATGCAGGAATCGTTATTGAAACCAAGCGAGCCTGACTCGCCTGAGAACAATTATTCTTGCAAGTATGATGAGGTAGTGCGATCAATCGGAACTGGGTTTGGATCGGTCACGCCAGCCGCGATATTTTCGATGTACGCCGCGGGTGAGTGCCTGCGAATAATCTTCCATTAAATCCACGCCGGTCAGCACAAATACCACGATCAACGATAATTTGATGGCAGTAATGTCATACCCTACCGCAATACACACACCAATCGCTGCCAGCGCCCAGATGGTGGCCGCAGAGGTAACACCAAGCACGACGCCATCGCGCGCCAGCATCACTCCCGCACCAAGAAAGCCTATCCCGGTGATGACTTGCCCGATAATCCGCGATGGATCAGTTGCATCCGTTTGCACAAGATTTGCCGCTGTGATGAAAATATACGTGCCCAGTGTAATCAACGCCGAGGTGCGAATACCCACCGGCTTTCCGCGCAATTGCCGTTCCAGCCCAATAATCAAACCGCACAACAACGCCGCACCGATAGAGTGCCATTGAAAAGGAGCAATCGATAAAAAATCAGCAACTGTCATCTTGCACCTGCGCGCTTCACACTCATGGATTAAACCCCCATTACCTGCTTCACCAGATAGTTTTTCAGCAATGGTAAATCGTTAAACTGTTGTAGCCCGAGGTTGCGCAACAAAGTCACTTCGAGGGACGTGTTGCCAAACAATCGTTTGAAACCTTCCATCGCACTCATCATGCCAAGGTTTCCAGCCAGACGTTGCCGCTGGTAACGACGCAGAATGGAATAGTCCGCCAAGGGGATGTTGCGCTCCAGTGCGCGCTCAATTTCAGCTGCCAAAGCCGCCGCATCCAGCAGGCCGAGATTGACGCCTTGTCCTGCCAGCGGATGAATATTATGTGCAGCGTCGCCCACCAGTACGATACCCGGCCGAATATATTGTGGTGCGTGACGCTGCCGCAAAGGCAGGCAGAAACGTTCGGCACAGTGTTCGATTTTTCCCAAGCGATGCTCAAACGCGAAACCCAGCCGCTCGCGAAAAGCCGCATCATCCAGAGCCATTAATTCTTCCGCCAGAGGCGTGTCCGCAGACCAGACTATAGAACAGTGGTGCGTGTCACCCGCTTCCAGCAGTGGCAGGAATGCCAGTGGGCCGGTATACATAAACCGTTGCCAGGCCGTGTATTCATGGGGCAGCTCGGTGCGCACCGTGGTAACAATAGCCTGTTGATGGTAATCCCATTCCCGCGTGCTGAACGCGGCCAGCTCACGCACCCGCGATTGCGCTCCATCGGCTGCTATCAGCAAAGAGGTGTGCAGGATCTCGCCGCTGCTCAGGGTAACTTCCACATCAGGTTGCGCCAGCTGCGGCCCCCGCAACCCGGCAATGCTTGCAGGCTGCAACACCGTAATCTGTGGAAAGTGTTGCAAGCGTTCGCGCAGCGCACGTACGGTGACAGAGTTTTCCACGATATAGCCCAGGCAATCCTGCCGGACATCCGCACTGGAAAAATGGATGGCGGCCGTGCCTTCACCGTCCCACACGTGCATATCGCGATAGGGGCAGACACGGTCATTAGCGATGTCCTTCCATACCTGCAGTCGCTCAAGCCACTGTTGTGATGCCAGTGTCAGTGCAACCACGCGCGGATCAAAATCCTGCGCGCGGTAACGCGGCGGCGCACCACCAGCTTCAACCACCGCAATGCGCAGTTGCGCTCCTGTCTCCAGAGCGGCTACGGCACAGGCGAGGCTAGCCCCCACCAGACCGGCGCCCACAATAATCACATCGTATGTCTGGGAAGAATGATTCATGAAGATTCCGTCCCTGGGGCGGCCTTGCGCCAGCGAGCGCTGCGCCCGGCAGTACCCATCGTATGCTCAGCAAAGTAACGTTTGGCTGCCGGCAATGCCGCCAGGCTGATAAAGCCTAAATGACGCAGCGCAATGAAGGGTAATTGGGTGGATGAGAATAGACGAACGAGGCGGTCGCTGAACGTAATCGTGAGCGTCTGATCCTGCTGCTGACGTACCAGGTAGGCTTGTAATCCCGCAAGCTCTCCGGGCAATTTTTGCTGTTGCTGGCGTTCCGCTAACGTTTCTGTTAACACCGCCGCATCACGCAACGCGAGATTAAACCCCTGCCCCGCAACAGGATGCAGAAAATGCGCGGCGTTGCCCATCAACACCACCCCCGAGCGAATCTGTTCTGAAGCCGTCACCAGCTGCAAAGGGAATGCGTGGCGCGGACTGACCCGCGTGAACCGCCCCAAGCGGTGGCCGAAGCGGTGCTGCAGCTGGGCGAGAAAGGCGGTATCGTCAAGTGTCATGTGATGAAGGGCCTCATCCGGCGGGAGCGTCCATACCAGCGCCGCACGCTGCCCCTGCTCCGTTTCGCCGAGCGGTAAAAGTGCCAGCGGCCCCTGATCGGTAAAGCGTTCGAACGCAACACCACCGTGAGGCTGAGAGAATTCCACATTGGCAATCACTGCTGTCTGCCGGTAATCCGTCACTTCGGCATGAATACCCAGCGCACGACGTAAGGGCGAATCACCCCCATCGGCGATTACCGCCAAATGACAATTCACATCAACGAGTGCCCCGGCGCACTCAAGCTGCAGGCGCGCGCCCGCTTGTTGCGGGGTCAATGACTGCACCCGGGCCGGTGAATAACACACAATATCAGCCCGCTGCTGCACATGAGCGGACAGTACGCTGCCAAGCCAGGTATTTTCCACCACATGTCCGACGGCATCGATCCCCTGTTCAGTGGCGTCGATAATGCTGCCCGCCAAATGCCCGCGGTCGGATACGTGGACCTGACGAATAGGCGTGGCATGACGCTGCAACTGGTCCCACAGGCCCAGCTGACGAAAGATGTCCACGCTGCCGTAAGACAAGGCCGTGGAGCGTGCATCAAAATGCGGGGTGTAGTCAGGGGGAGTGCTGGTAGACAGAAAGGGATTGGCTTCGATCAAAGCAATACGCCAACCGCACCCACTGGCTGAGAGCAAACTGGCGAGACTGGTTCCCACCATACCGCCGCCAATAATGGCGATATCAAACTGCTCGATAGATGTCATGGATAATCGCTGGCGTTAATGACTGACCTGGCGGACTGCACGATCAGCCCGCCATCAATGCTTCAATATCGGCAACACTTTTAGGCACGCCGCTGGTAAGGATGTCGCAGCCATCCTTCGTAATAGCAACATCATCTTCAATGCGGATGCCGATGCCGCGCCACTTTTTGGCAACCCGCTCGTTGTCCGGCGCGACGTAAATTCCCGGCTCAACGGTGAGCACCATGCCCGGCTCAAGAACCCGCCATTCGCCGCCAACTTTATAATCGCCAACATCATGCACATCCATGCCCAGCCAATGGCCGGCACGGTGCATGTAAAATTCTTTGTATGCCTCGCTGGCAATAAGGTCTTCAACATTCCCTTCCAGCAGGCCCAACTCTACCAGCCCCTCGGTAATGACCTGTACAGTGGCATTATGTGGATCGTTCCAGTGGCTGCCGGGCTTGACTGTAGCGATCGCCGCTTCCTGGGCGCGTAATACGATTTCGTACAGGGCTTTCTGTTCTGGGGAGAATTTCCCGTTAACCGGAAACGTGCGGGTAATATCCGCAGCATAGTTTTCGAGTTCGCAGCCTGCATCAATCAGGACCAGATCACCGGCTTTTAACGGGGCGTTGTTGTCGATGTAATGCAAAATGCAGCCGTTTTTGCCGCCACCCACAATGCTGTTGTAGGCTGGGGCGCGGGCGCCATTCATGCCGAACTCGTGCAGAATTTCGGCCTCCAGCTGATATTCCATCAGCCCCGGCTTACACAATTTCATTGCGCGCACATGAGCACGCGCCGAGATCTCACCCGCTTCGCGCATCACTCGCAGTTCAGCGGCGCTTTTAAACAGACGCATGTCGTGAAGGAAATGACTCAGATCAAGGAACTCGCCGGGGGGCGTCGCACCAGAACGCACTTTGGCGCGAATGGTGTTAACCCAGTCCATCACCTGCTTATCAAATTCGCTGTCCTTACCCATCGCGTAATACACGCGCTCACGCCCTTCGATCAGGCCGGGCAGAATGTCATCAATGTCGTCAATGGGAAAAGCATCGTCCGCTTCGTATTCGTTGCACGCGCCTTCCGGGCCGGCACGATAGCCGTCCCAGATCTCCCGCTCACGATCACGTTCGCGTACAAATAATACGAACTCGCCGTGAGGACGGCCGGGAATCAGCGCAAGAACCGCCTGAGGCTCGGGAAAGCCTGACAAATAGAACAGATCGCTGTCCTGACGATAGGGATAATCCGTGTCGCGGCTGCGCGGTTTTTCCGGTGCGGCAGCGACGATGGCAATGCTGTTAGGTTCCATTAAGGCCATCAGAGCCTTGCGACGGCGAGCGAATTCCTGCTTGGTGATTCTCATAGCGACGACAATCTCACAAGATTCAATGAAGGGTGGGCGGTTGTGGTTCGGTGGCATCCATAGCCGGCGGCGCAAATTCCAAAAAAAGCGAAGAGGCGGCCGTACGGATATATTCGGTTAATTCCATGTAATCCGCTTCGCTTTCCTCATCGTCTTCTACGTCCACATCAATCTGGGCGATAGAAGCCAGATCGCGCAGGATCTCTTCGGATTCTTCGGATATCTCCCGCTGGCCAACCGCTGCAACACTGCCGAACCCTGTTAAAAAGCCGTAGCACCATTGCCCCAATGCCGTCAGCCGCTGGCCGATTTCGCTCTCATCATCGGGCAGAATCAGGGCCAACTCGAAAGCTTCGCCGCGCAATTGGGCCTTGGATTCATGGTACAGCTGACTGAGCGCCACGCGCACAGACTCGTCGGGAGCCTGGGTGAAGTCGAGGAATTCAACCGCATCCAGCAACCAGCGAGTTTCACTTAACGCTTCTCCGCCACAGAGCTTGCCACAGAGCAGACCATGTAATTCGGCCGGGCTGTTGAGTGCACCCAATGGCAGAAGCAGGTTGCACAGATCATCAAAACGCGAAGGGGATAAATCAGTCATGACACACTCTCTTAAACAATCGTCAAATGCTATCACGATTCACGGAATAACCGGGTGCGACATTCTTGTGAATGCACATCAACCAACGCAAAGCCGAATGAAAACTGTCTTTGTTATTCATGTGTTAACGTCCTTTCCTCGAAACTACTTGAATTAATACCAATAACCGGCGCGCAATCATTGACCACCTGCAGAGGGCGCAATATAGTAGCCGCTGCATCATTATTGGCCACTTATCATGTCTGACGACCTTCTACTTTCACTGGAAACCAAGCTGGATCGCCTGATCCTGTTGTGCAATCGACTGCAACAGGAAAATGCACAAATGAAAGCGCGCGAAGGCGAATGGCAACGTGAGCGCGAGCGGTTGATTGAAAAAAATGAGCTGGCGCGCAGCCGGGTGGAAGCCATGATTACCCATCTTAAAAGCCTGGATACGGAATAAACGGTACTGAATAAGCGGAGAATTACCGAGTGAGCAACGAAACCGTTTTTGTGAAGATCCTCGACAAAGAATACCAGGTAGCCTGCCCCCGCGAGGAGCGCCAGGCGCTGCAGCAATCAGCTCAGATGCTCGATGAGCGCATGAAGGCGATCCGCAATACCGGCGCCGTGATCGGGCTTGAACGCATTGCGGTGATGGCGGCACTTAATCTGAGCCACGAACTGCTTCAAGCACGCAACGCGGGTGGCTCATCGACAACCGATAAAGCTGATCTGCAGCGTCTGAGTGAGAAGATTGAACGGGCACTCAACAGCCTTAACTAGAGTCAGCAGCTTCAATCCGGAAGAAGCTTATCGCGCCACGACTTAACACGTCCTTTTAATTTTTTCCTGATTTTTCAAAAAGTTCCATTGGATTTCCTTACCAGAACCCGTCGACCCTATTCATAAATGTATTTGCGATTACCCTCCCCTCCCGGGTTATAATCGCTCTTGCCCTGGGATGTTAGCCAACCGACAAGTCCTTGAGCCGATAAGTGTGTAACCGGCAATATCTCGTCGTGTTCGGTGTGCATGTCCGCTTGACGGAAAGCCTAAAGAACCACAGGTATCGCCACCTTGAACCATTGGGTTCAAGGCCAGCTTGGTAGCGGCATTTCGGGG
>CAYUVQ010000010.1:0-19172 GCA_964448175.1 uncultured Cellvibrionaceae bacterium
TAATCCGACCTACTGGCTAATCCGACCTACTGGCTAATCCGACCTACTGGCTAATCCGACCTACTGGCTAATTCGAGCTACGGGTTAATCCGGTCTCTTGGGGTGAATGAACGCGGAGAGTTCATCCTGGGCGAAGGAGGAGGGGGGAGTGGTGGCTTCGCATAGATAAATTTCATGGGCGATTCTTTTGATGTTGCCGAAGCCCGCTGCGCGTAACATCGCCTCAATAGCAGCATGGTTGGGTGCCCACCAGTTGGTAGGATCATTTTCCACGCGATGCTCAATGAATGCCATCTTCGGCCAGCCGGGATGCGTCATGACTTCACGTTGTGCCAGGCCGTAATTTTCTTCAGCCGGAAACACTTCCTCGCCGGGCATGGTCATGGTTTGAAAAATCATTCGGCCTTTGCAGCGCTGGCGAATGATGTCCAACGCCAGAAGCGGATGGCGCAGGTGATACAGAACACCCATAAACCATACCAGGTCATACTGTTCTGTCTCGTGGATCAGGTCGTAGACAGTATTCTTGCGAAAGGTGATTTGCTGGCGCAGACCGAGCGTGTCCGCTGCCCAGGCAGCCTGCTGCAAGTAATGTTGATCCACATCAATCGCGGTTACCTGCGCGCCCCGTTTGGCCAGTTCAAAAGTGTAATAACCGGCATTACAACCAATATCCAGTGCTTTTGTGCCGAACAAATCGTCGGGCAGCCACGGTGCTATCTCTTGCCACTTATAGCTCGGAAAATCTCCCAGAAAATGATCCGGTGCGGTTTGGGTTCCATCAGGCAGGTGTAGATTGTGAAACCAAGGTTGCATGGCTTTTACTTGTTGAGCAATGGCAGCTTCAGGCATAGCGTCATCCTCCGGTATAGTTACAACCCATTTTTAACCGCTGAGATTGTCGAGAAACATAACTCCACGGTGGAAATTGTGGAGAAACATAATCGCCACGGTAGGTAAACCGTAAAATTTATTGCCGGGCCGACAGAAAAACTTTACGGTTTGTCCGCACGCGCAGGCTAGAGTGCCTGCGCCAGCTCAGGGGAAAACACTTCTTCCCAATATTGTTCCAGCTCGACGGCGCGGTGCGCGGAGGTGTGACAACGCAGAACTTTTTGTTGTGCACGGCGCGCAATAGCGGCACGTTCGATCTCCGGCATCCGCAGATGTTCAATAACATCCTGACAATTACGTGCAATCAAAATTTCTTTATCCAGCGCGAAGAAACTATCCAGCCCGGCCCACTCATCGCTGATAATTGGTGTACCGCAGGCGGCCGCTTCAAATAAACGCACGCTGGGTGAATAGCCGGCGGCGATCATATCTTTGCGGGTAATGTTCAAGGTGAACTTCTGGGTTTGATAAAACTGACGGTGCCGATGGGGTGGAATGTGCTCGACATAGGTCACATTATCCGGCCAATAAATCGTTGCTGGGTACTGCGCACCAGCCACACAGAATTTCATATCGCGCTCGGTGATGGCCGGCTCCAACAGGAATTTGTTCAGTGAAGGCTGCCGGTCATCGCTGTAAGTGCCAAGATAGCCCAGCGCGTATTCATGGGGAATGGGCTCATCCAGGTAGGGATAGTAAAGATCCGGGTCCACCGAACAATAAAGTGCTCGCGCCCGTTGCGCGCCCCATTTTTTTTCCAGTGTATGCAAGACCGGGCCACCACTGAATGACAGGTAAAGATCAAACTCAGGGATCATGGCCGGTGTAAGATATTCATAATCGCCGCGCTGCAGTTTGGCGAGTGTAACCGGCGTATCAATATCGTAAAACGCAAAGCATCCAGAAGCTAAGGCTTTAATTCTTTTTGCCAACACTTCGGCGTCTGCGACGTAGGAGCCGAGGATAACGAGGTCGGCCTGGGCCAGTTTCAGCCGATAATCCTCAATCTCGACCACCGAGTTATATAAAATGGTTTCGCAAAAAGAAGGATTGGGCAAGTCGCGATGCGGCTGATACCAGGGAGCATCTTTTTCAAAAAAAGTAATTTTATGGCCGCGCTGTGACAGCGCTTTTACGAGACTGCGGAAGGTAGTTGCGTGTCCATTTCCCCAGGATGATGTGATCGACAACCCGAAGATAACGATGTTGAGTGCTTTCATGATGCCATGTCCTATGCAATTGCTGCTGATGGAAAATCCGCGTTCATTAATGCTTCAAATTCGGAAGCCCGATGCCGATAGGTATGTTCGGCCAGCATGCGCTCACGTGCAGCGGCACCGATTTTTTTTGCTTTTTCGGGAGTGAGGTCGAGCAGGTGTTGGATCACATCCTCGCCGGAGGTCGCTACCAATACCTCTTTGCCTGGTTCCAGAAATTGTTCAACGCCTTCCCAGTGATCCATGATCAGACAAGCACCTGCGCCAGCGGCTTCAAATACGCGCGTAGGTGGCGAGAAACCATTGCGAGCCATGCTGTCGCGATTGATGTTAAGTACAGCCAGCGCACTGCAGTTAAATTGGTTGTGATCCCGCGTGTACACATGGCCCAGATAAGTCAGGTTGGGAAACTGGGGTGAATAACTTTCCCAGCCACTGCCCCCGAGAATAAATTTTTCATCCGGAAGCGCCGATACGGCGTTAAAGAAAAATTCCTGCACTCGCGCTTCACGGTCCGGCAGCCGGTTGCCCAGAAAGCTCAGTGTGGCTGTAAATTTTGGATCGGCTGCTACAGGGTGATGAATGTCTGGATCAAGCGCGTTGTAAATGGGTTGACAATGTTGCGCGCCCAATTCCTGGTATGCATCAATCACCGGTTGACCGCCGCCATAGGTGAGAATGAAATCGTAGTGAGGAATCTGATCGCGGAAGGGGTCCTGCGGATCGTTATGGATACGCTCCAGCGTTGCTGGTGCGTCCACGTCCCAAAAAATTTTAATCAGGTTAGGAGTCTCTTTGAAGTGCTCAATAACTTCCCGCTCAAGCCACTCATCCAACACGCCCACACCGCTTGCCTTAACAATGACATCTACGTCACTGGCGGAATCCAGCGCTGCGCGTGCGCTGATTTCATCAGCTTGATAAACAACCACCTTGGCCCAATCAGGATCATCAATGTCACGGTGTTTTTGCCGCTCAAAGGCATCAGGTTCATAAAACGTAATCTGATGACCACGCTCTGCCAACGCTTTAATAATGCCGCGATAGTAGGTGGCAGCGCCGTTCCAGTATGACGAGACCAGGCTGGACCCGAAAAACGCAATTTTCAGTCGCTGATGTTGATACATGATTTCTCTCCGATCTTTTCCATCTCACGTCCGCTGTTTGTATCTATCTGCCGATACGTTGTTCATGCGGGGCAGAGGGGGAATAGGTTATATGTGAGCCCATCCCTAAATTACCGATCAGCGTGAGCAGCTGATCGACGCGGTGACCGCAGGTGTGGCGCGATAAAATTGTACTGCGCGCCTGCGCAGCCAGATGCCGGGCAAAATCCCGGTCGTTGATGATGGTGTGCAGATGTTTTTCCATCTGTTCGGTATTGCGCGCAACCAGGAAATCTTCGCCCGGCGTAAACAGGTTTTCACTGTCCTGCCAGGGCGCAGAGATCAACGGAATGCCGCAGGCCATAGCTTCAAACGGACGAATGGTGGGAATACCCGGCAAGGTATCGGCATAATAACGACGTGGCACATGCACGGTCACAGCGTGATTGGCAAACACCTGCGGTGCGCTAAAGTTTGGCAGCCATCCACCGTACTTGATGCCATCGGCCTCAAGACGATCAAGTACCAGTTGCGGATACCGTACCCCGTAAATGTGGGCTTTTAGTTCCAGATTACGAATTGGTTCGAACAGAAAAGTTTCCAGTTCACGGGTGCGCTCATCGTCGCCCCAGTTACCAATCCACACCAGATCACCGGAGGGGAAATCCGGCGCGGGTTCGCGTGGATAAAATACGCGAATATCGGCGGCTTCATGCCACGTCCATACCGAATCGTTCCAACCATGTGTACGATAAACATTGGTAAGAATTTCACCAAAAGCGAGAATGCCGTCGTAGCAATCTAAATTAAATCGTTTAATCCATTCCGGTTCGCTGACGGCGCGATGATGGGTGTCGTGGAACAGCAGCACAAACGGCTGACCGCTATTACTGCCGTATTGAATCCGGTTGCGCAATTCACCAAAGGCGTTTACCAGCCATGGATCATTCCATTCGTGCACGATGACCACATCAGAGTCTTCGGCGACCTGCTCCAGATCCAGTGTGTCCTGTTCATAGAAATGACTGCGCAACTGCGGATAAGCCTGATGAAACGCGGTGATAGGGCCAAGACCTTGATCCTGTATCAGATTCTCTTTGCTCCAGCCATTGGCCGGTTCATATACCTGAACTTCGTGTCCACGCTCCAGCAATTCGCTCACAATGCCACGCAGAAAATGCGCATTGCCGTGGTTCCAGTCGGATACTAACGAATGATAAAACAGGCTGAATTTCATAAATGTAATCCTGATAGGGATGTAGCGGAATTATGGTGCGAAAAAGCAGCGTGATTAGCTAAGGATTCATACGCATTAAGATATTCGCACGCCATCTGCTCCGCAAAATAGGCTTGTGATTTGTGCCAGGCGAGGGCGCTCAGTTGTTTGCGATGATCGGGATTTTCAATTAATTCATTGATGGTGTCGCGCAGCTGCTGCGGGTTATCGGGATCGACATATACAGCGGCATCGCCCCACACTTCACGCAAACTGTCGATGTTTCCCAGCACCAATGCACAGCCGGCCCGCGCTGCTTCAAGAATAGCCAGGCCGAAAGGTTCGTAACGGGCCGGTGCAACATAGATGGATGCGCGTGCAAGCCAGCGGGCCATTTCAGTGTTGTGCAAAAAATCCAGACAGTGCAGATTGCTCGGTGCGATGCCGCGGCCGTCGGGCTGCTTGACCTCACCGGCCACATAAACCGGCCAATGTAATTCGGTGGCAATGCTGGACAATGCGGCAATATTTTTTGCTTCGTCCCAAATGCGCCCAGCGGCAAAGATCAAAGGCTCGGCGGTTAAGAATTTTTCAGAAGGAGATTCGGCCAGTGCGGGGAAGTTGCTGCCGTTGTAGATAACGTTGTTGGCTTCGTCAATTGTTTTCAGGGGACCGTAATGATGGGTAAGCGCTTTGAACATGGCATGGGTCGGCGCAACAACCAGATCCGCGTTGCGCAGGCCTGTGCTGACTCGCTCGGTGTAATACTGCCACTCCACCGGTGCAGATTGATTCTTTACCGCATCCCACCAGGATAAAACACAGGAGTGGCCGACCATCAAGACCGGAGCCGGCCACGGCAAGTCGCCGTGACCCAGATCATTTAAGTGAATCACATCCGGCTTGTAACGCCGGGCCAGTGCTAACAACCATTCACCAGCATGGGCGACATCTGCCCAGGGTTCTTCCATCCAGCATAAACGCCAGCTACTTTCGTGAACCTCAACGTTGTCCAGCAGCGCGGCTTGTTTGCGCTGCTCAAGGGACAAGGGTCGCCCCATAGTTGCCAGAAATATCTGCACCCCATGGGGTTTAAGTGCTGCGCACAGCTCCATGCAATAAGTCCAAACACCGCCAAGGGTGTCTGTGCTCATTAGAATTTTCATCGACAGTAAATCCGATCAATTACGTCCGCGACCTGAATGGCTTGTTCAACTTCCGGATCGAATGCGCTGCTGCGGCTCAGGTTTTTCACCCAGTCAATCAACGCACGTCCACCCCACGCATCGGGATAACCCGCCAGTTTTTCCCGTGAGGTCCCCGAGAATTGATGCACTTCAAAATCGTAGAATGAACCGTTGACGTTGGTAATTGATGCGCCGCCCTGCGTGCCATAAAACGTCGCTTCGATAACCGCATCGCGACCGGCATGTAAATTCCAGGAGCAACTCAGACGCGTGCGGGTGCGACCGTGCATAAACTCAGCGGTTGCGTAATCTTCCACTACGCTGTAAGGGGGCAGCAGTGATTTGCCCTTGTGAAATAAATTGCTCGACACCTGGCGAATCGGACGGTTGCCCAATAAATGTATTGCCAGGTCAACAAGATGTATTCCCAGATCCATTACGCAACCACCGCCGGCAGAATTCACGTCATAGAACCAGGATTTATCCGGACCGTAGGCGTTGTGAAATACCAGATCCGCTGCATAAATTTCACCGAGTTCACCGCTGATAATCTTATGTTTTAACGTATCCACGCCAGCGAGATATCGGTAAGAAAAATCCACGCCTAATAATTTATTGGCGGTCCGGGCTGCATCTACTACACGCTGGGTTTCTTCGCAGGTGCGGGCGAGTGGTTTTTGACAGAAGACCGCTTTACCTGTCCTTAATGCAGCGACGCAATGGTCGGCGTGCAACGCGCTTGGTGTCGCAATCACAACGCCGTCCAGATCTTGCGAAAGAATATCCGCAAGGCTGTTGCTGATGTGAATTCCTTCATGCAGCTGCGCGGCTTCAGTGGCGGCATCCAGTGAGGGGTCGTACACAGCACAGCATTGGGCGATGTGCTCATTAACCAGAGCTTCCATGCGCATCCGGCCGATCCAGCCGGTACCGATAAATCCTATTCGCGGCGTCGCAGGTGCAACGTAGGTATCGAAGATGTGTGCTGTCGCAGTGTTCATAGTTCAATCCAACCTTTAATAAAACCGTCGGGACGATCGAGCATCATTTGATGCGCGTCGTTTAATTGTTCGAGACTGAAACGATGGGTTAAAAATTTCTGTGGGCTGATGCGCCCTTCGAGGGTGGCGGCAATGCCTTCACTCATTCCTTGAATATAACGATGGGTATCACGCTCGTGTGCGTTGATGACATCGATAGCACGCCAATTCCATTTTTGCATGTTGACCTGACGTAGTCCGTCCTGGTGATAACCACCGATAACCAGCTTTCCATATTCGCCGATCATTTCGGTGGCCATATCCAGTGCGAACTGCAGGCCGGTAACTTCCATGACGCGATCACAGCCACGTCCGTGGGTGTATTCAATGACTTTATGGGCGTTGCCCCACCAGTCTTCAGTATCAAAACTGATCGCCGCGCCGAGTTGTTCCGCTATTTCACGGACTTCGGCACGACGGGAAATGGCAATCACCCGAGCACCGGCGGCGATGCTTAATTGCACCAGCAACAAACCGAGAAATCCGGCACCAATGATGGCAATGGTTTGATCGGGTCTTACATCCGCGCGGCGAAAAATATTCATTGCGCAGCCAATAGCTTCACCAGGGAAGGGCTGGTCATCCAAGGCCGGAGGGAGCAGCACTGCATCGGATGCGGGAACGCACATGATTTCCGCAAACGCCTGGCCACCGAGACAGGCGACGCGTTGCCCCACGGAAAAAGCATCAACCTTCTCGCCCACAGCAATCACTCTTCCCCAGCCTTCATGACCGGGCGCGCCGGCAGGCAATGGATACTCAAACCAGGGACGGCCTTCCCACACCGGCAGATTCGATGCGCACACACCGCAACCTTCAAGTCGAATCATGATGTCGTTATCGCCACATGACGGTGTGGCCTGTTGTTGCACAACAAATTGTCCTGCGCCGGCTAATACTGCAGTGCGATGCCGTGCAGGGATATTCTGGTAGTCATCATTAACAGCGAGATTACCGGACATGGGCATGGCTTAAAGCTCCTTGTGCAAAGACGGGTGAAGCGGTGGGGAACACATCAGTCGGCTGATTGAAAAGATGGGTGGACACCCACTGATGCAGCCGCTCAAGACCTTCATCAATATTGACCAGCGGCTTCCAGCCGGTCAGTTCGCGAAACAACGCTGTATCGGTGACATAATATTTTTGATCGCCCAAACGCCAGTCAGAAAAGGTGTAGGGAGACGGCCGGCCGGTGAGGGTTTCAATGCGCGTTAATATTTCCAGCAAGCTGGTGCTGTTGCCGACACCGCCACCAATATTGAATGCTTTGCCGGAGAGGCGCGCCATGTTGTCCTGGCATAACAGCATCGCATTAACCAGATCATCCACATACAGAATGTCGCGCACCTGGCGACCATCGCCGTAAAGAGTGAGGGGCAGATCTTTCATGGTTTGAATTAGAAAGTGTGCGACCCAACCCTGATCTTCGGTACCGAATTGATGCGGACCATAAATACAGCTCATGCGAAATACCGCTGCGGGTATGCCGTACGTCCGTGCATAGTCCAGCACATATTGATCAGCCGCACCTTTTGAGCAACCGTAAGGGCTGTGAAAATCAAGCGGTTGTTGTTCGCTGATACCTTCGGACATAAATGGATCAGCGGGAAAGTAGCGATCATTGCTGCGCATTAACGCAACATTTTCCAACGCGCCGTAAACTTTATTGGTCGAGGTAAACAGCAAGGAAGGCGGTGTCTCCATCTGCCGCATTGCTTCGAGAATATTCAAGGTGCCGCGCACATTGATATCAAAATCTTTTTGCGGTGAATCAATGCTGGTGGTCACCGCGACTTGCGCAGCAAAATGAAAGATACGAGCAGAGCGGTGCACTGCATCACGCACGAGATGAGCGTCCCGAATATCGGCAATTTCCAGCTGCACCTTATCGCCATAGGTATCGCATAACCATTCCAGATTGCGCTCAACGCCCGCGCGCCCCAGATTGTCAAAAATTAAAACCGATTCGCCTTGCTCCAGCAGGCGCGCCGCCACATTGGTCCCGATAAAACCAGCCCCGCCGGTAATTAACACGGGCTTTTTGTGTGACGATGTGGTGGATGCAGGTGTGAGATTTTTTCCACCGAATTTAATCGCTGGCTCCCGCGATAATCCCGCACCGCTGTTGAATACCGTATCGGTCAGTTGACGTAAGCCCTGCAGGCCGGAATCCTGCCACACGCGGTAAATCAGTTTGGGCGAGCCATCGGCAGCTTTTAAACCGAAGTGGTAATGCCGTTCATCTTCGTGGAAGCCATCCTGATGGCATTCATCCGGATGCAGGTCATACCCGGAATACCAGTAAACTCGCTCAACTGGCGCGTCCAGTACTTCCATTAATTTTTTTACCTGGATGATTTCATCGTGCCGCCAGGTGGAATAACCCACCTCCGTCAGCCAGATCTCGGGCGATAACTGATGTTTGTCCAGCAGCGTCCGAATCTGCGTGACCTTGTCCGTCCACTCATAGCTGTCGAATTCCCAGGTGCCGGGAAAGCCGTGCATACCCACCGCGTCCATCAGGCCGATAACGCCTCGGGAGCACATTAAATCGAGCCAGTTAGGGTCTGTCGGACACATGCCGGCAAGCACCGTTTTCTTGCCACGCTTTTTGGCCCAGTGAGCGGCCATGCCGATCATCTGTGTGAAGATGCTCCAGTCCGGGTCCAGCCGCCAGTCCCAATCATTTAAATTGTTGGGCTCATTCCACAGCTCGACCCATTCAAAATGTTTTCCATAACGGGTGATCATCACGTCCAGAAAATCAGCGTAGGCTTTCGGGTCCCGTGGCGGCGATGAGGTCTTTGCTTCAATGCCGAGCGACGGCGGCGTATAAGTGAAGCAGGGCAGCAGTTCGGCATTCTGCGCAACCTTGGGAACGAACCAGTCGAACCATTGCTGGCCTTCCGGCGTATGCCAGTCAGCCCAGGACAAACCAGTACGCAGGCGGGGAATATTCAATGCCTGCAGGTCCGCTAACATATCCTCGGCACGTTGATATTCACCAGGCCGCAACCATTCAATGACTCCCAGACGTTGTTGAGCTGTTTGGCGATAATTAACCGTCATAGGCTTAATCCTCTGCTGAATAACTCGTTGCGCATAGTTTCAACGCGGTCAAAGGATTCTTTGCCTTGCAACCACTCCGCCAGTTCTTCCAGCCCGTCTTCCAGTGAAATACGCGGCTGATAGCCCAATAGATTTTTCGCTTTTTCTATATCAGCAAAACAATGACGGATATCGCCCACACGATAATCACCGGTGATTTCCGCCTGGATATGGTTCTTACCCAATACCTCGCTTACCTTGGTAGCAATTTCGGCAATGCTGTAATTGTTGCCGCTACCGATATTAAATACTTCGCCATCGGCATTGCTGTTTTCCAGTGCCAGCACACAGGCCTGAGCAATGTCATGCACGCTGACAAAATCGCGTCGCTGTTTACCATCTTCAAAAATGATGGGCGGTTTGTTGTTCAGAAAGCGCGAGGAAAAAATAGCCAGCACACCGGTATAAGGGTTGGATAACGCCTGACGCGGACCGTAAATATTAAAAAACCGCAGAGCGGTTACGGGAATGTTGTAGGCGGAACCGACTATGAGACATAAGCGTTCCTGATCATATTTCGAGAGCGCGTACACCGAGGAGGGCGAGGGCAATTTGGTTTCCGGCGTGGCGATGGGTTGCAACGCTTCGCCCTGATGAAGTACTTCCCATTGTTTTTCACGAAACGCACTTACGGTTCGCTCCGAAGGCGAAAAAGTATGGCCTTTGGCATCGCGGTATAAACCTTCGCCGTACAAACTCATGCTGGAGGCGACCACCAGTTTTTTAACCGGGCGTTTGGTTAACGCTTCCAATAATACGGCGGTACCGCGATTGTTCACGTCGGTGTAGTGGTTGATCTGGTACATGCTTTGACCGACACCAACCGCCGCTGCGAAATGGTAAACGGCAGATACATCCTGCAGTGCTTCTTCCACTTTAGCTGGATCACGCACGTCGCCTTCTACGCGCTCAACATATTGATTGAGGTACTCGGGCCATTCCTGATCACCGTGTACCTGCTCGGTAAGGTTATCCAGCACCCGTACCGCGTAACCTTCTTTCAATAATTGATCAGCCAGATGTGAACCTACAAAACCTGCACCACCGGTAATTAAAATTCTCTCCTTCATATTAATGCTCCATTTTAATTAACGGACTACCGGCGAGGTTGGAGGAAGCAGATTTAGTGGCCGCAATCAATGCGTCGTTATGCAGTAATTGTTCAAAATACTGAATGGTTTTTTTCAGGCCCTGATCCAGCTCCACGCGCGGTTCCCAATTCATCAGTCGCTTGGCGCGGGTGATGTCGGGGCGTCGTTTGATGGGGTCATCCTGCGGAAGGGGATAAAACTGAATGCGTGACGAGGAGTCAGTCATTTCGATGACCTTGGTCGCCAGTTCCAGCACGGTGAATTCAACAGGGTTCCCGATATTGACGGGACCGACTGCAGTCTCAGGGGTTTTCATCAGCGCTTTGATACCCGCAATCATGTCATCGACATAACAGAAAGAACGGGTCTGGCTGCCATCACCGTAGATTGTAATAGGCCGGTTCATCAGCGCCTGCACAATAAAATTCGACACAACCCGACCATCGTTGGGCTGCATATAAGGACCGTAAGTATTAAAGATGCGGGCGATTTTCACCTCGACATTAAACATCCGGTGATAATCCATGCACAGGGTCTCGGCACAACGTTTGCCTTCGTCATAGCAGGCGCGGGGGCCAATGGGATTGACGTTGCCAAAGTAATCTTCCCGTTGGGGATGAACATAAGGATTACCGTAAATTTCACTGGTGGATGATTGAAAGATCCGCGCTTTTTTTGCCACCGCCAGTTTCAATAAATTATTGATACCTTCCGTACTGGTGCGAATAGTTTGCAGTGGGTCTGCTTGATATTGGACGGGGGAGGCAACACAAGCCATGTTGTAGATTTCATCAACATTCACGTTAACCGGCTCGGTTACATCCTGCTCTAGTAACGTAAAATTCCGGAAGGAGGATACGAGCTCAAGATTGGATTTGCTGCCGCTCGAAAAATTATCCAGACAAATGACTTCATGACCTTCTTCCAACAGATTTTTGCATAAGTTGATACCCAAAAATCCGCCACCACCTGCCACAAGAATGCGTTTTCTCAGTGCGTGCTTCATTGGTATTCCTCGATTCGGGACGTCAATAATTAAACAGGTGCCGCGAGCGGGATGTGGCCCTTTTATCAAGAATCACCTGTTCCAATTTTTATCCTTGGCTGCGCTGTCGGCTCCACTGAGGTGATCCTTCAGCTATATTCGTGCCAGCTTAAAGGAGCGGCATCTAAGTCTTCAGGAAAACTATAAGGGCAGGCGCAGCGATAGCTGCAGAAGAAGAAAAGCTCGCATGAGAGGAAAGCGTTGCGTGATTAACAACATAACCAGTAATAATTTTACAAACGTTTGTAATATTTACTTTGACGAAAAGAAATTCTTTTATTCGAAATAAAAAAGCCAGCCCTTAAAAAGGGCTGGCTTCAGGTTCTAATCCAGGGAGCGGGACCTTAAGCGGTCCCGCTCAAACGATTAGTTACCGTTCCACAAGCGTTGTAGCAGACCGGTTTTTCTGGTGTCGAAGTTCAGCCAGGTTCCCCAGCCGGATTCGTTGACATCAGGAATGTATGAGTGCTCATACAGACCACCAGTGTCAGCAGATTCCGGGTTGATGGACCAGTAGCAGGCTTCGATGTCTTTCTCGATCATGTAATCGACAAAAGCATTCTGCCATTGCTCATCCACATTAGTGGTGATGTGGCTCCACATTTCCTGCTCAGCCGCACGGGTGTTGCGTGGCCAATCCATGTTGCCGCCGAACTCACCAACGATCATCGCGTAACCTTGATCACGCAGATAGCCGAAGTGTTCCTGCCAGCCTGGTTCAAGCTTGGACGGAGTAATGGTGATCTGGCAATCGGCGCGGCCGGCCTCATCACCTTCCAGCTCAGCACACTCGCCAGTCAGGAAGGCACTTTGAACGAATACAGACGGGCCGTACACGTGTGGAGAAAGTACCAGGCGCTCTTTCGGAATATCCAGCGGACGCTCGGCGAAGCCGTAGAAGTTCTCACCCCAGTTCGGGTTTGACTCCATGCTGCCATGGTCAACTTGGGTGCCGTCAGATTTCACGGAGCCTACACCTTCAACCACGATCAGAACGTTCTGGTTAACTTCGTTGATCGCGCGATAAGCGCTTTCAGCAAGCGTTGCCCACTCGTCCCAGGTGTAATCCCATGGCTCATTGAAGATGTCGATACCCAGGATGTTATCTACACCGAGCGACTCTTCGAAGCCTGCAATGGTACGCAGGTTATCCAGCCAGATTTGCTCGTTGTATGGGTGGTCAATCTCGCCACCGCCACCACAGGAATATTCTTCACGGGTGAAGTCGTAGCCTTCGCGGGTTGCGTCAGCATAGGGTGGGTTCGCATCCAGACGACCTGCACGCCAACCGACGTAGTTGGAGCAAGAGTGGATGTCAATGATCACTTGAAGATCGTTCTGATCAGCTAGCTTGATGAAGTCTTCCAGAGCTTGCCGCGCATTAGTCTGACGGACCGACTCATGGTTTTTCAGCACGCCGCCAGCACGGACATCGCCGATACCCTGAGGATCGGTTGGATCAAGTGTTTGCGGTGCGATAGGTACGCGAATGACGTTGATCCCAACGTTTTTGATCTCAGTCATGGTTTGCTGAATAGTGCGGCCAGTATCAGCCCACCACATGTTGCCCACATACATCTCCAGCGGAGCACCGTTGGCATTATTTTCAGCATCCTTCGGTTCATGTTGACCTTCCAGACCAAACCAGGCGCCACACTGAACCGGGAAGATCGTACCGTCACGGGTAATCTTACCAGTCTCGTTTACACGCCAACGGCCTGCCGTGCCGGGAACGCTGGAAGCAGCTGAACTGGCAACGCTGGAGGTTTCGCTTGAAGCCACACTTGAAGCGACGCTCGAAACAACGCTTGATACCGCGCTAGAAGCGACGCTCGAAACAACACTCGATACGGCGCTTGAAGCAACGCTGGAGACAGCGCTGGACGCTACGCTTGAAGTATTGCCAGTAACCGGACCGTAAGGTGCTGGTTGACTGCTACAGGTGCTGAGGGAAATACAGCTGCGGTTCTGTTCCCAGCCCCAACCACTTTGAGTGGTGGTGCAAAGAGGGTGCAGAGTTCCGTACCAATTACATTGCCCGCCAGCAGTGCCAGGAGTGCTGGACGCTGCAGAGCTGGCTGTGCTACTTGCTACTGAAGACGTGTTGCCACCGCCGGTGCCGCACACGGCGCCGTTGATCGTCGGGTTCTCAGCGCTGCCGCCGTTTTTATCTACCTGAAAACCGAACTCGACGCTTTGTCCCGGTTGCAGAGAACCGTTCCAGCCTACGTTGGTTGCGGTGTAGGGATTGCTGCCACTGAGGTTAGCGTTCCAGGAACTGGTGACACGGTTGGCATTGTATTGCCAGCTGATGTTCCAGCCGTCGATTGCGGCGTTGGTGTCATTAGTAATGCGAATGGCAGCAGTATATCCGCTACTCCATTCATTACTGATGACATGGCTACACGCAGCCTCGGCAGAATTGCCGTAGCCCGCAGCAGCAACGCTGAGGGCGGCGACTGCCAGGCTTAAAGCCTTTGGATTTGCCGTTAACATTTGTTAGCTCCTATCTTATTTATGATTAAGAAGTTATGGCTTTGCTCTCTTTAAAATTCACACGCGATACCCTAGAGCTGCGGACTACACCGCGTGCTTGTGTCATCCCTGTTGTTGTGGGTGAGGCAAAGTTGCCCGCTGGGTCGCTCCATGACAGACGAAGTTCACGCTGACAAAAGAGCCAGAGTGAAAGTCGAATCTGTTCAGATGTTGAAGTTTTTCTGCGTGCGATAGCGATCAACGATCGATTTTTGTAAATCGCAGTTGCCGCCGTACCGCAAGCGCAGAAAAGTAAAACTCACAGCAGTTATTCGAATTGATCGAACAAGGGCCGTGGTTCATGTCGATGTGAGATGTGTGGAACGCAGGCGAATCGTGCGTTTAAATTATAGTTTTTATATATAAATAAAATTACGTGTTCTGGTCGATCTTTTTTGGGTGAATTAGTTGTTTCTGCTTTTCACCCTGATTTGAATCGGCAGATTTTTATCTCCACCTTAATAACTGCAAATCGCTGGTGTTCAATTTCTTTTGAATCGCCTATGGATTAAAAGAAGCCCCTTGAAACCTGCCAATCTAGTTAAGTTATAAATGGTACTTCAGCTTGATAAGTTTTTGAGATATTGGATTTCGTTTTATATTGTTTTGTGCGCCAATGTTTGGTGCATGTGAAAAGTATCACAATAATCTGGCTGACGCTATCACCAAAACTGGCGCGGGGAAAATTTTTCAGACGTTATAACCAATAGCTGTAGATAGTAGAGCTTCTTCATTCCGGCCTCTGATAACCACCCACCAAACCTTGTTTGCTCAGTACCCATTGCCACAACTGAATATTGCGCGCCCGAAAAGAACCGGCGCAGGAAAGTAGATAATATCGCCACAACCTTAAAAAACGTTCACCCAGTTTGGTGGAGAACTGTGGCCATGCCGCCATTACATTGTTGTGCCAGGCCATTAAGGTTTTATCATAATCAGCCCCGAAGTTATGCACGTCTTCAACAATAAAATAATCTTCAAGAGCTTCATCAATCTGGCTGATAGAGGGTAATTCGCCGTTAGGAAAAATATAACGATCCAGCCACGGGTCGGGGGTAGTACGCCGCCGGTTTTTTCCTATCGTATGCAATAAAAATAATCCATCATCAGTTAAACAGCGGTGCGCGATCTTCATATAGGTGCGGTAATTTTTGTGTCCCACATGTTCAAACATGCCCACGCTGACAATGCGATCAAATTTTTCATCCAGGTCCCGATAATCCTGCAGGCGAAATTCCAATGGTAAATCTCTATAGCGTTCCTGCGCCCACTTTTGTTGTTCTTTGGAGATGGTCACGCCCACACAACTAACTCCATAATGTTCCGCCGCATAGCCCATAAAACTGCCCCAGCCACAGCCGATATCCAGCACGCGCATACCAGGCTCCAATTGTAATTTGCGACAGATAAGGTCCAGTTTTGCCTCTTGTGCCTCGACGAGGTTGTTCGCATGTTTCCAGTAACCGCAGGTGTAAGTCATGCGTGGATCAAGCATGGCTGCATAAAAATCATTGCCCAGATCATAATGCTGTTCGCCCACTTGCCATGCGCGCCGGGCATTTTGTCGATTCAATAGACGTGAGCGCAACGCATGAAAAATGAGGGTATGTGGTTTGGCACGTTGCGCAACTCGACCGCGTAATAACCGGTAAAAAAACTCATCCAGTTGTTCAACCTCCCAGTCGCCATTCATATAGGCTTCGCCCAGGCCCAGGTTGCCTTGGGCAAACGCCCGCTCAATAACGCCGGGAGCGAGGAGCTGGATATCCCAGGGTCGTGTGCCGTTGATGGCGATATCCGCCTGTTCCAGCAGTTCCGAAATCAATTGATGCAAACTGGATTGTTCGGGAGAGAAGTATTCGCTATGAAGGGTAGACAGATCGTGAGGCATAACAATCTCCTTTCATCCATAAAATAAATTAATGCATGAGGCGAGCGGGGCGGCGAGGATGTTGTTGCTTCAATGTAACTGATCTTTGGGGAAGACAAAAGTTTTTCGTATCCGATGGCGTGCCGTTGGCTTGAGTGTGGATTGTTAATGCGGCAGCCGTCCGTGGCAAACAATGATTTTCAGTAACTAATCACGTCGATTGCTCGGTGTTTGTATCACGTTGCTTAACCTTCATGCGGTAACTGAGATGATTCTGATAATGTTCGATACGCAACAGATGAAGGCCAACCCTGTGCGTCCAGCGTGAGGTTTCCATCAGGCTCACGCCTTTGTCCAGATCAATTTTTCCTGAAGCAATTTGCGCCATGGTTAATTCACGCAGTTGTTGTTCCTGTACAGCCAACTGGTCCGTCAGTAATTCGGCCTGCTCTTCGTTCAGTGGTTCTTTGCTGAGCACTTCACTGACTAATTGCGAAAGAATGGTGCGTGGAATCTGCAGCGCATTTTCATTACGCAGGATCAGAATCACCTGAGAGTTTTGGCAGCGTTCATGCAAACGTTGCAAATGATCGAGCAGATGTATGCACGTAAGCAAGTCCTCCCAAGAGCGTCCTTCGCCATCGGCGAGGTGGAGTTGATCGAGATAGTGACGTGTTTCAGTCAAGGCGCGCGCCGTGTCGGTGAGCGAAACCGGACGAGGGGATTCTCCCAGAATATGCATTAATTGCATGGCGAGCTGTTGGATTTGAGCGGTGAGCAGCTTACGCACTTCACCCAATGCCAGTTCAGGATACTTCAGCAGACTGCTATCCAGCAGTTCGCGTTTATCGCTGCTGCGTTCAGGAATCAAGCGTTCAATCAAACGGGCGTATGAACCAATAAAGGGCAGAATCAATAACACGCCGATCACGTTGAACATACTGTGAAAACTTACTAGCGCAATTTCTCCAAAAGGCTGATCCGGCAGCAGCCAGTGCCACAACATCATGTAAGGCGTAATCAGAAACAGTGCACAGCCGCTGACGATAGTATTAAAGATCACGTGTGAAAAACCGGTGCGCCGAACATGCACGTTGCCACCGATGGTGGCGATTGCGGAAGTAAAGGTGGTGCCAACGTTCATGCCCACCACGAGCGCCGCAGCCTGTTCAAAATCAATAAGGCCCGAATGCATCGCCGTCAGCGCGGAGATAACCCCGGTTGTTGATGACTGGGTCATCAGGGTGAAAGCAATTCCTATCAACATCAACACGGCTCTGCCGGACAGATCGTCGGCTTTCATAAACCCGAGGTTGATATGCGACTGCAAGCCACTCATGCCTTGCTGCAACCCGTCGATACCGACAAACATCAGACCAAATCCGGCGAGGCTGAAAGCCAGGCCGGACCGCCGGGCGCCCCCGAATAACCGGAACAGGGCGCCGATCAGAATTAACACCGAGGCGATCGCGCTGAGTTTTAATTTAAAACCGACAATGGCGACGAGCCAGCCGGTAAAGGTCGTGCCGATGCTCGCACCTAAAACGACGCCCAGCGCTTGGGAATAAGTGAGAACGCTGGCACCGACAAAACCGACAGTGATCATCATGGTGGCGCTGGAAGATTGGGTTAATACCGTAGCAATGACCCCGGTAAACACGCCGGAAACCCGGCTGCGGGTAAAGCGTACCAGCGCCTTGCGCACCGATTCCCCCGCGAGACTTCGCAAGCCGTCGCTCATCAGACTCATACCCAGCAAAAACAAGCCGATGCCACCTGCGACATCAATGACTACCGACGCCAGATTCATTTAACAATCACCCCTATGCTCCATCAAAACAAAAAAAATCGCCCCGCCAGGTGAACGGCGGGGCGATTATAGCCTGCGGTACAGGGCAGCTTAAGCGATACCCGTCGGGTGGAGCAAGTGTGACGGGATCACGGCATAATGGTTGAAAAATTAATGATTTTTCACTTTATTCCATTAGTTTGATAACTGCCAGCGTAATCCAACGCGCCACAATACGCCCGGGGCCGGAAAACCAATCGCGGTTTGATAATCTTCATCCAACAGGTTTTCCACGGTGAAATTAGCTTTTACCACGTCGCTGATGTTCCAGAAGAGGTTGGCATCCACGCGGTGGTAATCATCCAGTTTTTCGAAAACCGTATCGCCGGTGTGCTGGCTGCTGGCAAATTGTTCATCCACCCATTGGTAATCTACCGAGGTATTCCAGCGATCATTCACTTGCCAGCTGACGGTTACACCTGCCCGGGCTTGTGGGCGGCCGGTCAGGATGGATACGCTGTCCTGCACATCAATGTCTGTGTAAGTAGCGTGGGTGCGAACACCAACACGACCATCAAGACTTTGCCAGTGTGCCTGCCACTCAACGCCGCTGGTATCGACACGATCACGGTTTACGTTGATAAACAATTCACTGTCAAAGTCGATAGCGTCGCGATAAGCGTTATCAAAATAATCTATGCCGGTGAAGAGCTGCTCATTTACTTGCCACTCAAAACCAACATCCCAGCTTTCCGCTTTTTCCGGCTGCAGATCCGGATTACCGACTAAAGGATGGCCCAACGAAAAAAAGCTGGGCAATTTGTAGCCTTCACCAAAACTGGAGCGCAAGGTGATCGCGTCAGTGAGGTTAAAACGTAAACCCACTTTGGTGGATGTTTCGCCATCAAAATTTTCCGGATCGTCATAGCGCACACTGCCTTGCAACAACAGGCGCTCATTGATTTGTGCGTTAAGATCAACAAAGCCACTGTCAGTGGTCCGCTTTAACGAAAAGTCGGTGGGGAAGGGGAAGCCCATATCAAGATAACCCTGACTATCGCCATCTTCTTTGCG